>NZ_JACJER010000139.1:0-11608 GCF_014164185.1 Shewanella sp. SG44-6
CCATGGCGCGCCTCGGGTATATCTTCTAACTCAGCCAAAATAACAATCGCAGCATTAATGGCTAAGCCCATTAATCCCAATAAGCCGATAATAACGGTAAACCCAAACGGATAGCCAAATACATACACGGATAATAAACCTAAACCCGCCGATTGAAATGCACTCAGTAAAATGATTGCCGTTAATCTAAAGGAGTTAAATGACAGCACTACAGTGGCTAGTAATAAGGTGACAACTAACACTACATTTGACAATAAATTACCCACAGCCTCATTACGTTTTGCACTTTCGCCGCCAATTTCAAGATGATATCCCGCCGGAATAGACAAATTAGCAATGGTATCCTTAACCTCGTTTAATACTTGTGCAGGCAGTACTCCACTGGTGATATAAGCTTCAATAGTATTGACGCGTTCGCCATTTCTGCGGGGGATTGCGCCGCGACTTACATTGATTTCGTTATAAGATAATGCCGCTAGCGGTATACCTGAACCCGAAGGCGATACCAGATTTATCTCGGCTAAACGTGTGGCTTGTTCGCGACTGTTGTCGCCTAAACGAACACGAATGGGCAGTGATTCTGTTTGCTCTAAAATGCTGCCACCAATTATACCGGTAGTCGCCATTTGAATTTGATTGGCAATATCGCTAAGGCTCAACCCGCTCATTAAGCTGGCATCTTCATTGACTTGTAACCACACTTTTGGCGCGCCAGAACTTAGTGTTGCGCGAGTATGGATCACATCGGGGGTTGCAACTAAAATCCCGCGCACTTGTTCACCCAGTGCTTTCAATGTATCCAGATTGGGGCCGTATATACGCAACTCTACCGGAGCGTTAAAAGGAGGGCCTTGTTCCAGTTTTCGAACCAAGATTTGGGCTTGTGGAAACTCTACATCAAACTCTTTCTGTAATTGTAAAATTAATCGATTAGCCGCCGCAAAATCGGTTACTTTAATCATTGCTTGGGCATAGTTAGTTGCCCCTTGCTGCCGTTGAGTTAAATTGTAATAGAAAGAGGGCGTGTTACCACCGACAACCCAAGTCGCAGCCACAATATCTTCAATTTTTTGCAGTTTATTATCAATCAGTTTTACCTGTTCTAGGGTGTTTTCAATACTCACATGCGGCGCTAAGTAGACTTCAATTTGGAACATATCGCGGTCAGACGGAGGGAAAAATTGTTCTGTCATTTTTCCCGCGGCAAAAAAACCGACAATAGGTAATATACCGATAACAATCGCCGTCAGTATTGGCCGTGTTAACGCAAAGTAAAGGCTGGCCGTATATGCTTGGCTGATTTTGGGAAATGCCATACCTTGTTGATACCAAGCCGTTGGTTTTTCACTGCGGCTAAAGCGCCCAGCAAGGCCTGCGATAATGGTATGCGAAATAATATATGACCCCAGCAATGCGAACATCACCGAAATTGCGATACCACCAACAAACTCACCCGCTGCACCTGGCATTAACACAATTGGTGCAAAAGCTAACATGGTGGTAATGGTTGAACCCGCCAGTGGTAGCCATAAGTGGTGCAGAGTTTTAGATACCGCTTCAAGTTTGCTCATACCTTGCTGACGGCGTTGCGCAATGGCATCAACAATCACAATTGCGTTATCAACCATAATACCCAGCGCAACCACTAACCCTGTTACCGACATTTGATGGATCGGTAGTCCAGTATATTTCATGCAGGTGAGGGTAAACAGTGCGGTTAGTGGTAATGATATTGCTACAATCACTGCATTACGTAGGCCTAATGTCAGCATTAAGACCAGTAAAATAATCACAAACCCCTGCAGCAGATTAATCACCAAGTCGCCTAAGCGATCGCTGGTATAGCTTTGTTGGTCAAATAACCATTGCACCTTAATATTGGCCGGCAAGTTTACTGAAAACTCGTCAATGGCGTTACTCACGTGCTGTTGCCATACATCGACGCGGTTATTATTGAGCATGCGCGCAGAGACTAATACGCCCTGTTGACTGTCGATTAAAGCAATACTCGATGCAGGCGTTTTAGCTTGGCGGCTAATATTGGCCACATCGCCTAAGCGAATAATTTGGCCGTAATCGTCTACTTTTAATGGCACTTGGCGGATACGGTTTTGTGAGTCTAATTCACCAGAAACCTCAACTAAGGCTCTAAACTGGTTGTTATTAATTTCACCGGCGGAAATTTTGCTGTCGGCATTATTTAAAATTGCCGCGATACCTGCGGGAGTTAAATGCAGTTGACTGATTTTATTACCATCTAATTCTACTAAAATCTCTTCTTCAGGTGCGCCATACAACTTTGCAAAGTCAGTACCGCTGAGTAATCTTAAGCGACTTTGTAATTCTTTGGCGTACCGATTAAGAATATCGACTCTTACTGGGCTGTCATCGGCCCAAACCAGTCCTAAAATAGCGGTATTGGCATACCCTAGCTGATCATCTAGTACACTGTTTTGTGCTGCAACAGGTAACAGTGATTTACTGTCGGCAATAAGATCTCGTGCCCGTGACCATACTGGAGCGGTATCGGTAACGGTATCTTTTAATTCTAACTGGATCACCGAAATACCCGGTCGAGAAGTTGACTGGACTAGCTTCAACTCTTCTAAACGGCGAAGTTGATTTTCGAGCACTTCGGTCACGAGTGCTTCAACGCGTTCTGCTGATGCCCCAGGATATTGAGTAATAACCGATGAAAATCGGTTCGTAATATGTGGGTCTTCCGTACGCGGTAAGCTTGAAATTGCTCCGAAGCCAGCAACAATTAATAATGCAATAAATAAACTGGTTAGGCGGCCATTTTCTAAAAATGCTTTAATCATAATGCCCCCGTTTTCTCAGCTTGAGCTAGGGTGACTTTTTGATTAACTACTAACTTATGCAAGCCTTGAGAGACAATGATATCGGTTGGTTTTATGGCGCCTTTAATATACGCTTGTTGTTCATTGGTATAGATAATTTCAACATCGCGACGTTCAATGGTATAAAAACCTTGCTCAGCTTTAACTAAGGCAAACACGTTCCATAACCCGCGTACGCCATCGGTTAATGCCGACATCGGCACCCAGTAACCAGATGCCGGCACATCTTGTTGGTAAGCCAAATAAGCTATTTCGCCATTGATCACTCTGGCTGAGTCGGGCAAATGAATACGCAACTGCACCGTGCGACTAATGGTATTGACCTCGGCACTAATACCGGCAATTTTAGCGGTAAAGGTTTGTTTACCTACACGGACATCTACCATCTGCTCGGCGGCTAACTGCTGTGCAATATCAATTGGTACCCCAATATAAGCTAAAGGCTCACTGTTACCCACTAAGGTAAAAACCGGACTGCCTAGCGCAATCACTTCGCCGACATTATGAAACCGCTGACTGATAGTGCCATTGAATGGGGCTAACAATGTCGATTTTTCAATTTTTAAATGGGTGGCACTTAAGCTGGCTTCTATGCGCTTTTGATTCGCTTGTAAGCTAATGACTTGTTGCTGGGTTTCATCAAGCTGCTGTTCAGACACATAATTTTTGTTGTTTTAGTTTTTGAGTGCGAACTAAGGTGCTTTTAGCTAAATCGATATCCGCTTGGGTTTGTAATAAACTGGCTTGCAGTTGCTGTTGTTCGGCTGTTAATAACTCGATATCAAGTAGGGCTAATGTTTGACCTTTAGTCACAGTATCGCCACTGTCGACTGAGATATTGTTGAGCTTACCCGCAAGCTCAAAGCCAATACCTGTGGTATTGGCTGAGCGAATTGTCCCAGTATAGGTTTGCATATGCTGGTAATGGTCATTTAACACTAAGCTTTGTGATAACACCGCTTGATAGTCAATTGTATGCGAGTGTTCTTTTACCTCAGAGCCACAACCGCTTAAAACGATTAAGCTTAAACTTAGCGCCCAGTATCGAATGATGGCAGTGAATGTCTTTGACGCGTTCATAAGTTTATTCCTTGCAAAGCAATTAATAGTGTCAATGTTGATTTATTTTTCGCCGTTGGCATGAAAGGCAATAAGCGCATAGATTTCAGCACAACGTAAAATGTAACTTTAATGTTAACTAGACTCGATAGTCTAATTTTATAAAACTAGACTGTCCAGTCTATTTTTGGTTACTATTAGGCTAAATGCTGATCAGCAATGCAGAGGCTTGATTTGCTTAATGAGCTAATTTATGGAACCAACATGACAAAACAACACACAGCGCTTAATCCTAGCGGACAGAACCACATCAGCCGCAGTGAACAAAAGCGTGCTCAGGTGCTCGAGTCTGCGATAGATCTTTTTTGTCATCATGGTTTCCCTAACACCAGTATGGATGAAGTGGCCAAGCATGCCGGTGTATCAAAACAAACTGTTTACTCCCATTTTGGTTCTAAAGACGATTTATTTGTGTCTGCGATTGAATCGAAATGTGTTGTGCATCAACTCACCGACGATGCCTTAATTGATGCCAGCCAACCACAACAGGTTATTTTGTTATTTGCACAGCAGTTTGGCGAAATGATTGTTAGCAAAGAAGCCATGACAGTGTTTAAAACCTGTGTTGCTCAAGCCGATACTCACCCAGAAGTGTCTAGATTGTTTTATAATGCAGGCCCTAAGCATGTACTAGGATTGGTTCGAAACTACCTAACAAAAGTCAATGAACACAACGAATACTTTTTTGAAAACCCTCATGAAAGTGCGGTTAGATTGTGTTTAATGTTGTTTGGTGAGCTAAAATTACGCCTAGAGTTAGGCTTAGAAATAGAAGATTTAATCGTCACCAGACAACAATACCTGCAAGATACCGCCGACATGTTTTTACGAGCACATAAAGTGGGCGTAAAATAAACTCAACCTCAAGTTGAACTTAATTGGCCATATAGCAGTATTACTTGAGCAATTAAGCCAAAGTAATATTCAGTTTATTTCATTATTTGAAGGGAAGCAGATTAGTATGACGCTTTACAACACTAAGGTAATTTCTTCTCCGGCACAGAGTAAGTCACTGAATTTATCTGTACGGTCATTATTGTGCGTATCGGGTCTGCTGTTAAGTCAGCATGCTTTAGCGGCACCAGAACGTTCACCGTTTTCACTCACTGTTGCTCGTACATCAACGGGCACCGCTAATGTAGGCGCAGAGAGTGCTAACCCTAATCAGTTGCAACGAGATACATGGAAAACCAGTTTTTCGGCAAACATGCCACTTAATCGTCAGTGGTCTATAGGGGCAAACTTAGGCTACGATAATCTCGATTATGACTGGGATATTAACCAAAACAGCCTGTTACGCAGCAATACTCAACCTTGGTCAACCATCCATCAGTACAGTGCTGGTTTATCACTATCGTATCGCTTAGATAATCATTGGATGTTTCTCATCGCACCCAAATTACAGTATGCCTATGCTGATACGGCATCATCTTCAAATGCACAAAGTTATGGTGTCGTCGCCTCGGGGATGTACCGCTTTGATTCGGGTAATATGCTTGGTTTCGGTGTGGCATATTTAAATGATATTTCAGAAGTGCGCACCTTGCCTTATTTAGCCGTACGTTGGCAGATAAGCGATAAGTGGGTACTTGCTAACCCGTTCCAAGCTGGTTTTAGTGGCCCGGCAGGATTAGAGTTAAGTTATCAATATAATCGTGACTGGGATTTTGGCGTGGGCAGCTCCATGCGAACAGAGCGTTTTTTAATTGCTGACGATGACAAAACCATTGAAGTTGAAGAATGGGTAGGCTTTGCTCGCGCAGGTTGGCAAGCAACGACTAACGTTAGCCTTAATGCTTATGCTGGTTACTATTTTGGCGGTGAAATGCAGTTAAGTTATCCCGATGTCACTGAAGACATGGAAAACCAAGCCGCATTCGGTTTAGTGTTTAAACTGAACTTTTAACGATTAGTGGTAAACCATACAATAAAAAATGCCGCTGATATCAGCGGCATTGTTGTAAAAGTTAATCTAGCGACTCAGCATTTATCTAATAAAATCGTCTTAACTACTAATGCAAATCGGCCCTAGAAGTAAGTCACTTCTTTTACCCGCTTAGGGCGATTTTGTTGTTCGTATAACTGCCATACTTGTTTAAAATCAAGTGCTAACTCAGTGACATAAAACTCACCGGCTGGGTAGGTTTTTACCACTTTAGCCCCGCGAATAATGCCACTCACGCTAGACTTAACGTTGTCGTCAGTTAATAACCACTCACTCACGTCGCTGTTTGCGGTAATCTTTTGGCCATACACTTGCTCTGCTAACTCACGATATGCAGCAATTTTTGATGCTTGCATTGCCATTAAAATACGATGCGATGGTTCTTTGCTTGGCTGAGTCGCTAAGGGTGCATAACCAATTGCGGTTAGGGTAGGGAACGAGGCTGGAGCTTCGGTTTCCCACTGGACATATTTATCCTTGCTTACACAGCCAGTTAACAGTACCAACACAATTAACATTAACGACTTCATAGCTTATCTCCTAATACGGTATAACGACTGTCGCCCATATTTTCGTGGCGATACAGTAAACCATTACGCGATTCAATCATTTCAGACGGTTGTAAATAACCCGATAAGCTCGACGCCGCCACAAATGATTGCACCGCAGAAACCACTCTATTATTGGTCACATTCACTATTCGGCCGTTAAAGACGATTCCTTCAGGTGTTAAGGTCATGGTTGATACCAAAACGTGCGCTACCGGTAAATCGGAACGCAGCAGCTCCCAATTTCGGCTCAACATAAATTCACCTTGCTCTGTTGCACGTAAATTGGTTGCGACGTTTAAATCAACCAAATTAAACTCATGGGCATGGAATGCAGCAAGCAATCCTTGCTGTAATTGAAGGCCTAACTCATTGGATGTATTTAAATTGTTGGCCATTACCGGCGTAGAAATGAGCAGTGGTTCATCAGGGCGAAGGGCATCATTTTGCAATACTAATTCGTTGACTAACTTTTCTGCCCACACATTGACCTGGCCCTTAGGCGATATTCCAACAGCTTGTATATCATAAGCTAACTTGTGGTGATAAACCTGATCTTCATCGACCACTTTGACAAATTTACCGTTATTACTAAAGGCAAGATTATTGGCAGCATTAGGCATTTGGGTGCATGCAACTAACGTCAATGACGCCAGTATGACCGTGGGGACAACAAGCCTATTAATCATAATAATTCCTCTTACAAAAATGCCGCAAATCTTGGTATAAATGAGTCATTTTATCGCCTTATTTATCGGTAACTAAGGTCAATTTTTTACTCTTTAATATTCGTTCCTTTATATCGGCAAATGCGTTAGAAGCTTTACTATAATTACCCTAAATCTAAAAAAAACTAGTAAAACGGTTATAGGCACAATTTTTGCTTTGTAAAATATAGAGTAAGCTTAATTCATTTTATTAAGCCAAATAGACGTTTTTTTGACATTAGGACATCGTATGCTGATCCGACACAGCCCTACTAACCGAGCTAATCCCTTTAGTCATCTTGCTGTCATAGCCATATTATGTGCAAGTGGCTTGCTAGTGACAATGTCTGCATTTGCTGAACAAATTGAAGTGACTGGCAAAGCCAAAATTGTTAATGGCGATATTGATAAAGCTCGCGAAGACGCTATCAGCCAAGCATTAAATTATGCCAGTTTAAAAGCAGGAGTTAACTTTTCTAGCGAACAACAAGTTAACCAAGGACGGCTTACTCAAGATACTTTTCAAATGCAGCGTATGGGCTCGGCCAATAATGTTGAATTAATGAGTGAAATGATCAGCGAGCATACTATTACTGTCATTTTACAGCTTGAGCTTAGCGAACAAGAGTCCGATGCCCAATGTAAAAGTCAATCACTCAAAGCTGCGATTATGTTGCCTCAAGCTTATTTACAAGAACGCGAACAATTACGCTATGGTCAATTAGCCCATTTTGAAGAGCGCATCACCGAACAATTAGGCAAAGCGATTAACGCGCAATCGCGTTACAGTTTTGCCAGGCTACATGCAGATGAGAAAATTGATAATACCAATCAATTGGTCAATTTTAGAGGTAACCGCATACCCAGTTGGTTAGGTGAACTCACCGATAGCCAATATTTGCTGCAGCCCGAAATTATTGATATTTCAACTGAACCAGTACAAAGCAGTTATTTGGGCTTTGTAGAAGATGATCCACTGAGGCAATTTATCCTTAAATTAACCCTTTATCATGGCATTAGCGGTGAAGTGGTCTGGTCGGAATCATTTGCGACATCAGCCCCTTGGGAATTTGAACGACAAGAAATAGTGTCACCAGCTAATCAACGCTTTTGGCGATCATCTTATGGCCAGGCGATCAGTGATATTTTACAACAAAGCGTTATGTCGTTAGATAAGCAACTCAATTGCCGACCATTACTAGGCCAAATTGTGGCAAGAGATGGTGATCGCATTATCATCAATTTAGGCCGTAAAAATGGCGTTAAAATGGGTGATAAGTTCCAAATCGTCCTGCAGAAAAACATCCCCGACAGATTCAACTCTATGCGCGCTATCGCGACTAAAAGTCGGGCGAATGTGGTTATCGAACAAGTGACCGAAGACAGTTCAACGGCAATCTTTGACGGTATCGACAGTGCTTATAATATTCAAGTGAATGACATTGCGATTAAGAACTAGTTGGTTATTAATCAAGCAATTAAATTTAAAAGGTTTAATTCGATTATAAACTCAGTATAATCACTGGGTCTCTCTATAGCTCAACAGGATAGAGCAGCCGCCTCCTAAGCGGCCGATCGGGGTTCGAGTCCCTGTGGGGAGACCATATAAACTACTCCTATGCTCATTCTCTGTCTTTTCTCATCATCTGATTTATTTCATTGTCCCTTACCAGAATTAAGATATTTACTCGTATCAATATTTTTAACTACAGCATTAATCTTTTTAACAAATCATCTCATCATTTGTGTTTATCACTATCGCAGTCTGATCGGCTTTAGCGCTATAATTGTGCTTCATTTTTTATTGCTAGGAGCAGTTGTTTGTCACATTCATATATTCCGTTTGATCTTTATAAGCGTAAGTGGATTTTTAACCATAAAGATTTGCCTGTATCAGATGATGATAAGGCTTTGATTAAACCACTGACCGATAAAAGTGCCATGGAAGTGTGGGATAAGTGGATAAGCAATAAGAGCAGTCGGGCGGAATTATTTGAGAAAGGCGATTGGCCAATAAAGCAAGACGCTTGGACGGCAACAGAACATTGGCAATCGGCGTGGGACTCTCTGGACAACGCTATGCCTGAAGCTGTTAGTACACATATTCAATGGCCTGATGATGTGGTGGTGTATTTTTGTTATGAAAAGTACCAAATCATTGAAACGCGTTGGGATGTCTTTGTGCGTAATTGGAAGTGCTTCTTGTTTTTCGATGATGGTCCAATTTTAATTTCACCTAAGCACAAGCAAGCGTTAATGTTTAATCAGAACGGCCAATTTAAGTTAGGTGTTCGTGGTTAACCCCTTATTCAACCTCGAAGTGCAATACTCAGCAAATAAGCTATTAACGGTTAATCGCTGAGTTTTAGTATGTGATTTGGTTGCGGTATATATTGCCAGGCATAAAACCACTTTTTATTCTTTCTGTGGTTATTTTTGTGGCGTTTTTTTAGAGAGTTTATATGAAGTTATTAGCTTTAATGGGTATGAGTTTAGTGTTGATGCTGCCGTCATTCGCGCACGCTAAAGTGATTGGCGATATTGATGTGGTAGAGCAAATGACGGTTGCTGAGCAACCATTAGTATTGAATGGCGCAGGAGTGCGCAGCAAGTTTTTTATTGACTTATATGTGGGCAGTTTGTATTTACCGACAAAAGTGCAAACCTTAGATGATGTATTGGCGCAGCCGATTGCGGTTATACAGTTAACCATTACCTCTGGAATGATTACCTCAGATAAAATGCGTGATGCAATTACTGACGGTTTTGATGCTGCTACCGACGGTGACACTCATTCTATCGCCAAAGATATTGAACATTTTACCCAGCTGTTTGCTGACGAGATTGTTGAAGGTGATCAATTCACTTTTGTGACTCAAAAAGGCAAGGGCGTCAGCAGCATTAAAAATGGTATGGCTCAGGGTGATATTGCTGGTGAAGCATTTCGTCAGGCATTACTTAAGATTTGGTTAGGTGAACATCCTGCGCAACAAAGTTTACTTGAGGCCATGCTCGCTCAGTAAATCTCCTGCTAAGAAACGATAACAAGCGAACGCTGCGCTTACGGAAAGAAGGGTCTAGCAGTTGGCACTTGGCTTGTTATCGGATGTCATCGCTCGTTATCGCTTGCCACCAAGATTTTAACGCTAGGCTGAAAAGTCATTCCCTAGCGTTGAAATGGTCGACGTTTTGCCTTTGTCATTGTAGGTCAAGCTTGAAGCGTTGCGGCTAGCTTGTAATGCTTGTGCGAATCTATTGAGGCTGGCTATATTGAGTTCAATTAAACTGGCATTTTGGCTATTGATGTCTTTGCACTCAGCGAGTATCGATTTTGCTTGAGCAACTTTTTGTGCCAGTTCAACATCTGTGGTGATCAGCGTGTGGTGTGGATGATTAGCCAGTTTTTCGTCAGTGGTTTTCATATTGAATAAACACTGGGTTTTATCTTTGGAAAGTGCCAGTAATTGATCGGCGTCTTGCTTTTCTAACGCAGCTTTCTCTGCTGAAATCAGCTGTTTTAGTTGAACTAACGTCTGATTTTGCGTATCAAGCAAAGTATGCAGTTCTGTAAGTAATTGCTTGTTTTGCGGATCGTTGGATTGTCCTGAGGATTGTACGTTTACTTGTGTCATAAGTTACTCTTGTTTTTTTAACTAACACTTCTCTATGATGCAAATGCGCACCTATTATTCTAGTGTTGTTAAAGCAAATTAAAGAGTAACGTTTAACGGTTACTCTTTGTCAAATGATAGACTGCCTAGCTCTGCTTCAAAACTAGCAATATTAGCCGCAAGTTTTTCTGGGTCGACTTTATATCGTCCTTCAGAGATTGCGAGTTTAATTTCAGCGACCTTTTTTTGGTCTACTTCAGGCAATGATGCCATTTTAGTTTGCGCGCCCTGAAGCTGTTGAGCTTGAGAGGTAATGCTAACCGAATCAGTTTTAACTGGAGTCGCTGTTTTTTGCGCCACAGCTGCAGTATCAGATTTGGTATTAGACTGCGTTTCACGTGCAGTGCGCAGTTGTGTATTAGTAGCAGTGTTATGCTTAATGTCAATTGCCATGGGAGGCTCCAGCGTAATTATCAGGTTTTCCAAACAGGCTATCGGCAGTCCAGGAAAAAACTTTAACTCTATTTTACATTCTTACTTCAACTTCGCCAATGCCAATTACAACTGCATCAAATTGTTTGCTCGTATTACTATTTTTTACTCTGATAACGTCATTGAGATTACCGTCCCGTAAAGCTTCACCAAGGGTTTTAATTTCAATATTAGCGGTTTTAGCATAAATAGAAATCGTGTCTCCTTTGCAAACAAAACACAGGTTATTACTTAAGACTGGTGAGTCTTTCGCAACCCGACGTTTTACTCTTGAACCAATTAATGAGTTGATATCTGAAAAAAATTGGCCTTTTAGACTATATTG
>NZ_JACJER010000013.1:0-58844 GCF_014164185.1 Shewanella sp. SG44-6
GGCACCACCTGATCCCATTCCGAACTCAGAAGTGAAACACAGTATCGCCGATGGTAGTGTGGGGTCTCCCCATGCGAGAGTAGGTCATTTCCAGGCGCCAAATAAAACAGCAAGGCCACCTTAATCGGGTGGCCTTTTTGTTTTGTGCCTTAAACCTAAGCAATTGGTCAGTGTGGATGATATGCCCATGCAAGAGAGGGTCAGTTCCAGGCACCTATTTGTCTTGAAAGAGTCGTGAAACAGCCCGCTATTATGTAGCGGGCTTTTTTACGTCTGCAATTTGTGCCTGAAAGCCGTTCTTGGACCTAAACCATTGACCAGTGTGGTTGATATGTCGGTCAGTTCTAGGGGCCAAAGAACACAGCAAGGCCACCCGACTAAGGTGGCCTTTTTGTTTTGTGCTTTGAAACCTAAGCAATCAGAACATCGATGCTAGGTGTAGTTCGCTAGACGCTCACCTAGGCCTTACCAATGCGATGCTCATTAGTAGATAAAATAAGTGTGAACTTTGGTGGCTGGTAAGACAGTTTTAAACCCATTACTTGATTAGTAATGGGTGTTATTCTTTAGAAATAGGCTTTCAAATAGAAGGTTCGGGTCGATTTCAGAGTTCAGCTAATATTTTTTCTACGATAGGCTTATTAGCTTCGGGGAAGTCATATTCTGCAATACTATGGATTGGTACCCATTCAATTTGCTGCTGTTCCATACCTATAGCTTGGTTTGAGAATTCAGTAATTAAATGGATATCGAGTCTGACATGTTTATCTGGATAATCATGAATGATGTCCATGAAGGGAGTTGAATGAGAGACATCAAGATTAACTTCCTCTTTTAGTTCTCTAATTAACGCTTCAGTAACCGTTTCATTTGTTTCTACCTTACCGCCTGGGAATTCCCATTTTCCGCCTTGGTGAAGGTGTCCAAGCCTTTTAGCAAGTAAAATCTGCCTATCTTGATTAATGATGACACCAACAGCAACATGAATTCTCTTTTGCATGTTTCGACTCCTTATTATTTGAGCTTATTGTTTAAAGAAGTCACCTTCATCAAAACCAATGTCATCAAGCATATCTGGGTCGATACTGTTCTTGATCGGGATTGCATGTTTTTCACTTGCCCAATCACCAAGATCGATAAGTTTACAACGTTCACTACAAAAAGGCTTAAATAGTGATTCGTCTTTCCATTCAACTTTGGTTTTGCAAATTGGGCAGTTTACTACTGTTAGCGGCATAATGATTCTTGGTTGTTAGTCTTACTTAGAATGTTAAAGGGTTTAACTGCAGGTTGCTAGTGAGAAATCAATAGTTTCACAGGTATGGCGGTGTAAATCAAAATCGACA
The DNA here is from genome assembly GCF_014164185.1 of Shewanella sp. SG44-6. Classification (NCBI taxonomy): domain Bacteria; kingdom Pseudomonadati; phylum Pseudomonadota; class Gammaproteobacteria; order Alteromonadales; family Shewanellaceae; genus Shewanella; species Shewanella sp. SG44-6. The sequence goes on from NZ_JACJER010000013.1 coordinate 1,347, forward strand.
AAATGAATAGCATAACGATTTCGATTACCACTGACGGTAGGATAGCAATTTTGGTCTGAGTTTATCTTTACGCGGATTAAGGATAACGGCTGTGATGAATTACCTTGATAAAACCCTACCGGAGCTTGAGATAATCTAAAATCTTCAGTGGCTCTAATCAGTTCTAAAAGCAACATGATAGACGCTAATAAGGGTTGGTATTCTGCAAGCCAGTTGTTTATGTCTCGTTGTCGATATTGCCAGTCTTTGCCTAGCCAAAAGTGCAGTTGAGGGAAATCAAAATTACAGTATGCTCCAGTCATATTAAAACGCTGACGCAAAGAAGTAAGAAATTTATCTCGTTTGAGGCTACAACCAATTCTTTCTTGTGTTTGCAAAGGTGACTTTAACGCGATAAGCCTGTCAGTGAGTTTATCTACTTGATCGTTATCAACACTTGAATGAGTACGCCATTGTGAAATTAATTGAATTTGTTTTTCGATATCTTTTAAGATGTCGGTACGATAATCACAACGTTCTGTTAGCTCTGCAAGCGAAAATAAAGGATTAAAACACTGATATTGATGATCTTGTTCAGCATGCAGCTGTAACTGTAAGGCAAGGTTTTCTATACGTAAATAACTGCGTATTTTTTCATTTAATGGTTGTTCATAAATTAAATCAGTCATTGACGTTAGTTTCTAAATCGGTTGCCTGTTGTAGGTATTGTTGATGCAGACGAAATACTTGACTGCGCAACTGCTCATGTTCTCCTTGATTATCAATAATATTATCAGCCAGAGCGAGTCGCTGTTCCCGGGTCATTTGACTGGCGAGAATATGCTCAACTTGTTCTTTACTGACAGCATCACGTTGCATCGTCCTTGAAACCTGTAACTCCGGTGCAATATCTACGACCAAAGTAGTATCAACTAAACTATCTAAATGATTCTCAAATAGCAAGGGTACTACCATTATTACATATGCCGAAGTCGATGCTTGTACTTGGTCGAGCATCCTTTGGCGGATCATTGGATGAAGTAAATTGTTAAGCCACAAACGTTGCTCAGGGTTATTAAACACTTGTGCTCGTAGAGCCGCTCTATCTAAGCTGTTATCCGCTAATAATATTCCCCGGCCAAAGTGCTGCTTTATTGCATTTAGCCCATCCGAACCGATTGAGACAACCTCTCTAGCGATAACATCAGCATCAACTAAGTCTATGCCATATTGTGCGAATAGATTGGCCACAGTTGTTTTACCGCTGGCAATGCCGCCTGTTAAGCCGACAATATACTTTTTTGCCATCATAACGTACTAAGATACCAATTGAGAATGTCATGTCCCCATACTAACGCTATCCAGCCGGCAGCAGCAATATAAGGGCCAAAGGGGATTGGATTGCCTTTGTTGATTTGCTTAGTGATAATCATACTAATACCGACAACAGCACCCACAAGTGAGGACAATAAAATAATCAGTGGCAGCATTTGCCAGCCTAACCAAGCACCGAATACAGCTAATAGCTTAAAGTCGCCATAACCCATGCCCTCTTTGCCTGTTACCAGCTTAAATAACCAAAATACTGACCACAAGCTTAAATAGCCAGCGGCAGCACCGATAATGGCGTCTTCTGGGCTAGTATAAATCCCTCTAAGGTTAATGATTAATCCTAGCCATAGTATTGGTAAGGTGAGTTGGTCCGGTAATAGCATTTCATCTAAATCGATGCCTGTTAATGCCACTAACACAAACGTTAAAATGCTGGCATAAACAAATTGCCATGTTGGGCCAAAGTGCCATGCTAATACTGCGACTAATAACCCTGTGAGTAATTCGATAATGGGATAGCGGCTTGAAATATGAGTTTTGCAATCGGCACATTTTCCACCAAGCATTAACCAACCCAATACTGGCAGATTATGCCAAGGCTTTATATTGGCTTTGCATTTTGGGCAAGCAGAACCAGGTACCACAAGGTTGTATTTTGCAGGAAAAGCATCAATAGGTTTGTTTAAACGGTCATTACCGACCTGTTCGACAATATCAGGATGATATTCATTGAGGTAAAAATTACATTCACTTTGCCATTCACGTTTCATCATTACCGGTAAACGGTGGATAACGACGTTGAGAAAACTGCCAATGGTAGCAGCAAAAATAAAGCTAATTGCAATGAACGCCAATGGATACTGGGCCATTGTGGCAACAAAAGTTGAAATTGATTCAGTCATTGTTATTCTTTTTTGTTTTGAGGGTTATTTGATTTAACTAAACGATGTTACCCATTTCAAAAATTGGTAAATACATACCGATGATTAGGCCACCGACAACAGTTCCAATCACCACCATCATAATCGGTTCTATTAAGCTTGATAGCCCATCCACGGCATCATCAACCTGCATTTCATAGATATTAGATACTTTATTGAGCATTTCGTCTAAGCCACCAGATTCTTCACCAATCATCACCATTTGAATTAGCATATCTGGGAACAAGCCTGTGGTGCGCATAGCAACATTCATCTGCATACCAGACATCACTTCTTGGCGAACTTTGAGTAAAGCTTTACGGTAGACATAGTTACCTGACGCCCCCGCGGCTGATTCTAAGCCATCAATTAGTGGCACGCCAGCAGCGAAGGTTGTTGATAAGGTACGAGCAAAACGAGCCATTGCTGCTTTATGTAGTATTTCACCAATAGCTGGGATTTTAAGAACTAACACATCGATTCGATCACGAAAACTTTGCGATGTTCGATGGGCTCGTTTAAAAAGCCAAATAGCAATGATAATGGCTATCACAAAAAAATACCAAGATGCTTGAAGCCAGCGGGATATGCCAATAATAAGCTGAGTAAACGCCGGCAATTCAGCACCAAAGCCGTTAAAGATTTCTTCAAATTGGGGGACCACAAATAAAAGTAGAAGCGAAGTCACTAGTATTGCAACAATTACTACCGCAGCAGGATAAAACATGGCTTTTTTGATTTTAGACTTTAATTGCTCAGCCTTTTCTCTATATATGGCAATGCGATCAAATACTGCATCGAGTGAACCTGAATGTTCGCCGGCTGCGACTAAATCGACATATAAATCATCGAAATAACGTCGATGAGGTCTGAGTGAGTCTGATAGTGGAATACCGGATTGGACATCAGATAAAATTGTACCTAATAATTCGCGCATTTTAGCTTTTTCATGGCCGCGGCCAAGCAGTTCTATGGTGGTGACTAAAGGAACCCCTGCTGATAACATGGTAGCAATTTGACGAGTGATCATCGCAATGTCCATTGCAGTGATGTTTTTTTCAGATTTGAATAAAGGAGGCGATTTTTTGCGTACTCCTTTTGGGGTGACACCCTGAGCTTTCAATACGCTGCGAATTTCTGCAATGGTGGAACCTTTTAACTCACCCGAGGTACGTTGGCCATCCCTATTGGTACCTTTCCATTGGTAAGTAAATACTTTAGGTTGGTGTTTGGTTATTTTTTTTGCTTTTGGCTTTTTTTTTGCTGTCGCTGTGGCCATGTAGCCAATCCTTTTATTTTTCCGTTGCACCACGTTAACCGATTATTACTAATAGAGCATAATCAATTAAATAGTTGAACCACTATAACTAATTAAACTATAGATGAATTAAAAGCTGGTGACACGGTTAATTTCGGCAATACTAGTGACGCCATGAATCACTTTAAGTAACCCGGATTGGCGTAAATCACGCATGCCTTGCTGTTTTGCTAGGGTGGCAATTTGCAACGAATTACCGCCTTCCATAATGACTCGAGCAATTTCATCGCTCATTTTCATTACTTCGTAGATACCCACTCGGCCTTTATAGCCACCAGAGCATAACTCACAACCAACCGGTTTAAACACAGTAAAGCCTTTGGCTATATTCGCTTCAGTAAAACCTAAGCGTTGCATTTCAGCTACCGGAATGGTCTCTTCATGTTTGCACGCTGGGCACAGGCGTCTGGCAAGTCGTTGGGCGATAATTAAATTTACTGAGCTGGCAATGTTATAACCCGGCACACCCATATTAATTAAACGGGTTAAGGTTTCTGCTGCCGAGTTGGTGTGCAGAGTGGATAACACTAAGTGACCGGTTTGCGCAGCTTTAATAGCTATTTCAGCAGTTTCTAAGTCGCGAATTTCACCGACCATCACCACATCAGGATCTTGACGTAAGAATGACCGTAGCGCTGAAGCAAAGGTTAAGCCAGCCTTTAAATTAATGTGAACCTGGTTTACACCTTCCAAGTTAATTTCGACAGGATCTTCCGCGGTAGAAATATTACGCTCTTCAGTATTAAGAATGTTGAGACCGGTATATAAGGAGACTGTTTTCCCCGAACCAGTAGGACCTGTGACTAAAATCATCCCTTGAGGTTTGGCAAGCATTTCTTCGTATAATAAGCGTTGATCATCTTCATAACCGAGTTTTTCAATACCCAGCTGAGCGGACGATGAATCCAAAATACGCATTACGATTTTCTCGCCCCAAATGGTGGGCAAGCTGCTAACACGAAAATCGATGGATTTAGTGCGTGACAGTTTCATTTTGATGCGGCCATCTTGCGGCACGCGGCGCTCGGCTATATCCAGTTTTGACATGACTTTTAAACGGGCCGAAATACGGTTGGATAGATTGACTGGTGGCTCGGAGACTTCATGTAAAATCCCATCAATACGAAAACGAATGCGGTAGCGTTTCTCATAAGGCTCAAAATGTAAATCTGAGGCGCCTTTACGGATAGCATCGGTGAGGATTTTATTAATATAAATAACAATTGGCGCATCGTCACTGCTGTCACCGGTCGGCTCATCACGTCTGTCGGTATCAGTAACCTCCATGTTAGCTAGCGCTTCTTCATCTGCACCGCCTAAATCAAGACCGGAAATATCATCCTCAATGATCTTTTCTAATGCTTTATGGAGCTTGTCATCTTCAACTAAAATGGCTTCTGCGTGTAACCCAAGGCTAAACTGAAAATCTTCCAGCGCCGAAATGTTGGTCGGATCAGAGGTCGCAATATATAGACGATTACCGCGTTTAAATAGTGGTAAGCACTTATGCTTTTCAATCAGTTTTTTATTCAGCAACTCATCGGCAATGCTGTGTATATCAAATTCATTTAAATCAAGTAATGGCGTGCCGTATTCTTCGTAGCATAGTTCAGCAACTTCTCTTGCAGATAGAAGTTTTAAATGAATAATAGTTGTGACGAGAGATTGTTTTTGCTTGCGAGAATCAGAAATTGAACTTGATATTTGCTCTTCACTTAAGAGGCCTTTGCGGATAAATAAAGTCGATAAACCTAAGTGGAGTGCAGTTGATGACATATATAAATATCTTTAGTAATTGTTAACAGAAACCTGCAGCGATGCAAGATGATGTGCTCGATACTTTCCAAATCAAAGTACTTGAAGATGGGGTTGGAGACAAGATAAAAGTCTCAGCGTTAAATCCATCGGTAGATATTGTATTTGCAGTAATGGTTCCATCAATTAGAATATCTACATCATTGACATAAGGGGCTGCAATCAATCCGTTTTTAACGAGACCTATTTTACTGAAGCTATTACAGTTTTGTAATGAGTAATACCCTCTAGTTTGGTAGCAAACATCAATTGAAGATTTCACTACTCCAACAGAAGCTGTAACTTCAACAAACTTTGTTCTGTTAGCATAAGTTTTATACTTAGGTAATGCTATTGCACTTAAAATTGCAATTATAGAGATGACAATCATCACCTCAATTAAAGTAAAACCACTATGCGTTAAACGCATAGTGGTTTGATAGTTGTAAAGCGTAATTAGCAGACACCTTTTTCAATGCATGTACCTGTTTGAGCCCATGTTAATGTGCCATCTTTAACTGTAGGAGTTAAGATATATGTTGCACCATCAACAGATGTAGCATCTCCAGTAGCCGTAATAATTGCATCTGTTGCTGTTATTGCGACACTTGCAACATTTGCTCCTGCTGCAGAACCAGTTAAATCAGCTCCAACTTTAACAGCAGTATCACAGTTAGCTAGTACACCCGCCCCACGAGTTTGAAAACAAGTATCAATTGATGTTTTGATATTTGATGCAGCTAATACAACTTCAGTAAAACGTGCTTTCTTGGTATATTGTTGATAAGCAGGCAATGCGATTGCTGCCAAAATACCGATGATCGCTACTACGATCATTAATTCGATAAGGGTGAAACCCTTAGCGTTTTTGATTTGATTGATACTTTTCATTTTCTCTCCGTAAAATAGGCTAGGGTAGTATCAGTCCTCGATAACTGCTACTTAGCTGGTTTTTAAGTTAAATGCTTAAATATAGAAGCTAAGTGTAGTAGTTGGCAGTCCATTTGCCTAAACCGTAAAGCACAATTGTGTGGTGCTAGATATCAGATACTAGTTGACCACGATTTTTATAGAGCCAATATTACTTGCATTACCAAGAGTTAGCTCTATTTATACTGTGTAATGCCCAATGGCACAAAACACTATGTATAGATAATAACCTTGTTAACTGCAAATAATGTTAGCAGATTGTTTACTTAATGGCATTTCGGCTGAGCGATAAACACAGAGCGAATACGTAAATGTTAGTAAGTTACAGGGGCATTTGCTGAGCTATATAGCAATGGTTATACAAATTTCTATACAACTCGTTATAAATGCAAATGTTAACAACTTACTAATAATGTAACGTGTTTTACAATCTAATGATTACCGTACATGGCCGAAAGGCCAACTCGCCTACAATGAACGTTAGTATAAACCGTTACAAAATGGAATAGTATTAGCGTATTAATAAAAAATAAATGTCTAAAAATGCTCTGATTTCACATTTCCCGTACATAATACGATAATTTATTTTTGACAGATTAGGTTGAGGAATATTTTTTTGACAAAAATGCAACAATGTCATTTTGTTGGCGTTGTTTGATGGCGGATGTGACAGGTTTATCGCTAAGCTAAAAGCCTAGGTTCTAGAACGCTGCGCTGTTAGATGCTATAAAATCTTAGCAGCAAAGCTGTCCCTAGAAGCGCAGCGACCTAGCAGGACGCAGTCCGCTCTAGAACCTAGACAATATAAGGGTTAAGCCTTTAATCGCAAAGATAAATCTAACGCTTTTACGTGTTTAGTCAGTGCGCCGACCGAAATATAATCGACTCCGGTTTGGGCGAAAGTGGCTAGGGTGTCTAAGGTGACATTGCCAGAGACTTCTAATTTAGCGCCATTGCCTTGGTCTTTATAGCGATTATTCATGCTGACAGCGTCAACCATCATGGTGACGTCAAAATTGTCGAGCATAATGATATCAGCTCCGCCATCAAGTGCTTGGATGAGCTCCTCAAGAGATTCAACTTCTACTTCTACCGGTTTAGTGCCGTCTAACGCACGTGCTGCGGTAATAGCTTGTGAGATGCCACCACAAGCCATAATGTGGTTTTCTTTAATTAAGAATGCATCGAACAAACCAATACGATGGTTTTTGCCGCCGCCGCAGGTGACTGCGTATTTTTGGGCTGTGCGCAGGCCTGGAATGGTTTTGCGGGTATCGAGTAACTGAGTGTGGGTACCCACAAGCTTATTCACGTACAACTTAGTTAAGCTAGCGACACCTGACAAGGTTTGAATGAAGTTCATTGCCGTACGTTCGCCAGTTAAAATAGCGCGTGCTGGGCCTGATAGTTCACATAGCAATTGATTCGCGACAATTAAATCACCGTCATCAACATGCCAATGCAGTACCACTTCACTGCCCAGTTGATTGAAGACTTGTTCTGCCCATGCTTTGCCGCAAAAGACACCATCTTCGCGGGTGATTAGCGCGCCGGAAACGTGTTTATCTGCAGGAATAAGTTGTGCGGTAATATCTGCATTAAGCATGTCATTAACGGTATTGTGGGCTGTGTGACCTAAGTCTTCATCAAGTGCGGTTTGCACCGCATGACGGATATCGTTTTCTAACATAAGCAAAGTCCTTGCTAAAGATCGTGATAAGGCTAAACAGTATCCGCATTGGGCGGAGTGTTTGTTACAGAAAGCATTTGTTAAAGATTACCATAACTTGGCTATATACTGACACTATCAAGCTGGCAATTTTCAGCCTTGGTATTGCTGTTTAATACAGTTAAATTTACATTGGAACTGCTGATATCTTTATGTTTAAGGGGTGATATGCCAAAAGGCTTATTAGAACAAGGTTGGTTAGCTAGCGCGAGAAAATGTATTTCGCCGCATTTTAATGCTCGGCCTGATAATGAGGTGAGCTTATTGGTGATCCACAATATTAGCTTACCAGCGGGCTGTTTTGGTTTAGGACATATTGATGGGCTATTTCAAGGTTGCCTTGATATTAATGCTGATGAAAGCTTTACAGAATTGGCTGGCTTGCAAGTGTCGGCGCATTTTTTAATTCGCCGCGATGGTGAGGTGGTGCAGTATGTAAGTTGTGATGACAGAGCATGGCATGCTGGCGTGTCTGAGCATAATGGCCGCAAGGGGTGTAACGATTTTGCCCTGGGTATTGAGCTAGAAGGTACAGACAGTAGTGGCTATACCGACCAACAATACCAGCAATTAATACTGTTAACATTGGAGTTAATGGCGCAGTATCCTATGCTTAACGTAAATAATATTGTTGGCCATTGCGATATTGCTCCTGGACGCAAAACCGATCCCGGGTTCAGTTTTGATTGGCATCGATATAAGCAGGCCATCGCAGGTAATTGAGGCCTAAGCTTGTAGACTAGTTTATGAGAGAGTCGTTGTTGGGGAACCGCTATCACCTTTCCTACTAAAGCAGCGCTTCTAATGATGACAGCAACAACGCAATAAATTAAAAGGATATTCATGGCATTATTTTCATTATTAGTGGCAATTCTTGTAGAGCGTTTGAAGCTTTTGCCAAGCAGTTGGCAGTTCGATACTGTGATGATGCGTTACCAAAAACAGTTTTGGGACAGCCAATCGCTTAAATCGGAATTTGGCGTAGCGGTGGCGCTGGCGTTGCCGGCTGTATCAGTCTTTTTGATAAGTGTTCTTCTTGATGGCATTTTATTTGATTTATTGAGCTTATTATTTTGGGTGCTAATATCGATTATTTGTTTTAGTCACCAAACATTACGTATTGTATTTAAACAGTATATTCAAGCGGCATGCCGCGGTGATGTTCAAGCTTGTTACCGTTACGCTAGCGAGTTGGACTCTACCGAGTGCTTGGATGTGGTAGATGAACAGGATTTAGGCCGTAAAGTGGGCCAAACCGTGGCGTGGATTAATTACCGTTATTACGGCGCTGTTGCCTTGTACTTGATATTTTTAGGCCCAGTTGGTGCAATATTATATTGTAGCGTGCGTTTTTATAGCGAGTACAACAGTAAAAATAAGCTTGAAATGCCTTTGGTTGATCATTTGCAGATGTTATTTGATTGGTTACCAAGTCGGGTATTTAGTTTTGGTTATGTATTAAGTGGCCAGTTTAGTGAAGGGTTAAGTGCTTGGCGACAATATGGCTTAAGTGTCAAAACGGATGCTAAAACTATCGTCACGTATACGGCTGTGGCCGCGGAGTCCTTACCTGAAGCGGGCAATGCACCCTTGAGTGTGCAATCGACATTGGCATTGCTGGCATTAAGCAAGCGTAATTTTGTATTGTTATTAACCATGGTTTCGGTATTAACCATTTTTGGGTTGGTTAGTTAGACTCTAGGGCAGCTACGCTTCTAGGGCGGACTGCGTCCTGCTAGGGTCGCTTCGCTGCTGAGATTTTATAGCCTCTAGCAGCGTAGCGCTCTAGTTTCTAGGATTTTCGGATAAATGGTCTGACCCCTTGAGGATAAATTTACGTTATCCTCTGGGCTTGAGCGTTTTAAACAAACCTGTGTTCTTTGTCGATATGCTGATAACTAGACATGGCTTGTATGATTTGATAAAGTGCGCTCTCTCATATTAATTGGTAAGACCAATTGACAATTGCTTGTTTAGGGAGCAGGGCGCCAGATGGCTTATATTAAGATTAACCAGCCAAAAATTTCTGATGTGATCATGGAGCAATTAGAGCGGATGATCCTAGAAGGCAGTATACAGCCGGGTCAGAAGCTACCTCCTGAACGCGAACTCGCGGTGCAATTTGAAGTGTCTCGTCCTTCTCTACGTGAAGCGATTCAAAAATTAGAAGCAAAAGGGTTGCTCATGCGTCGTCAAGGCGGTGGCACCTATGTTAAAGAACAACTGTGGCAAAGTCTTGCCGATCCTATCGTTGAGTTAATGCATAACGATTCTGAAAGTCAGTATGACTTACTCGAATTCCGTCACGCTACTGAAGGCATGATGGCGTATTTTGCTGCCTTGCGTGGCACAGATGCGGATATGCAAAACATTAAAAACCGTATTAATGAAGTTGAAACCGCAACGGAAGTAGAAGCGCAGGCCGATGCCATTGTGCGTTTTTATCGTGCGGTCGCAGAGGCATCGCACAATGTTGCTATGCTGCATTTAGTATTAAGTTTAACCCCTGTGCTGCATAAAAATGTTGCACAAAATCTGGAACTTTTAAGCCGACGCGAAGAAGCTTCCACCATGGCAAATGATCACAGACGCGCGTTACTGGCTGCGATTGTACGCCGGGACCCAGACGCTGCACGTGAAGCTTCGAATGAGCACTTAAGCTATATCGAAGAAGTCATGTTGTCAGTAAGAAAAGAAGACAGTCGGTTGCAACGTAGTTTGCGCCGTTTAAAGAGCGGCGTTTAACTGAGTTGTTGTGTCAACAAGCAGCAACTAAAGCCGAAATATAATCCGTATATAGAGAAGGACTGCGAGATGTCTGAAGATATGCTTCAAGATTTAGACCCATCAGAAACCCAAGAGTGGGTTGATGCTCTGCAAGCTGTGTTAGAGCAAGAAGGGCCTGAACGTGCACACTTTTTACTTGAAAAATTAATCGACAAAGCGCGTCGTAACGGTACTCACTTACCTTACAATGCGACCACTGCTTACTTAAACACTATTCCTGCAGGCCAAGAGCCAAACATGCCGGGTAACCAAGAAATGGAACGCCGTATTCGGGCGATTATCCGTTGGAATGCCCTGGCAATGGTGTTACGTGGTTCTAAAAAAGATTTAGAGCTTGGTGGCCATATTTCAAGTTTCGCGTCTAGCGCGACAATTTATGATGTGTGTTTTAACCATTTTTTCCGTGCTCCTAATGAGCAAGATGGTGGTGACTTGGTGTATTTCCAAGGTCATATCGCACCTGGTATTTATGCGCGTTCTTTCCTTGAAGGCCGTATTACTGAAGAGCAAATGGCTAACTTCCGTCAAGAAGTCGATGGCAAAGGCCTTTCTTCGTACCCGCATCCTAAGTTAATGCCGACTTACTGGCAGTTCCCGACGGTATCTATGGGTCTAGGTCCTATTCAAGCGATCTACCAAGCGCGTTATTTGAAGTACTTGACTGACCGTGGTTTAAAAGATTGTTCTAAGCAAACTGTTTACTGTTTCTTAGGTGACGGTGAGTGTGATGAGCCAGAAGCATTAGGTGCTATCGGTTTAGCAGCGCGTGAAGAATTAGATAACTTAGTCTTCATCGTTAACTGTAACTTACAGCGTCTTGATGGTCCTGTACGTGGTAACGGTAAAATTATCCAAGAACTTGAAGGCGAATTCCGCGGCGCAGGCTGGGAAGTGGTTAAAGTGATTTGGGGACGTTATTGGGATCCATTATTGGCCCGTGATACCAGTGGTAAGTTATTACAGTTAATGGAAGAAACCGTAGACGGTGAATACCAGAACTGTAAAGCCAAAGGTGGCGCGTACACCCGTGAGCATTTCTTTGGTAAGTACCCTGAAACTGCCGAAATGGTTGCTAACATGTCAGATGATGACATTTGGCGCTTAAACCGTGGTGGTCATGATCCGGTTAAAGTTTACGCTGCGCTTGAACATGCACAGAAAACCAAAGGCCGTCCAACGGTTATCTTAGCTAAAACCGTTAAAGGTTATGGTTTAGGTGATGCTGGTGAAGGTAAAAACATCGCTCACAACGTGAAGAAGATGGGCGCAGAATCTATCCGTTATTTCCGTGATCGTTTCAATATTCCGATCCCAGATGACCAGTTAGAAGATCTGCCTTTCTATCATCCAGGTCCAGACTCTGAAGAAGTAAAATACTTGAAGAGTCGTCGTGAAGCATTGTTAGGTTATTTACCGCAACGTCGTGAAAAATTCACTGAAGAGTTAGAAGTCCCTTCACTGAAAATTTTTGATTCGATTTTAAAAGGCTCAAACGGCCGTGAAATCTCGTCAACAATGGCATTTGTTCGGGTATTAACCGCCTTGTTAAAAGACAAAGGCATTGGCAAACGTATTGTGCCAATTATTCCTGATGAAGCTCGTACTTTCGGTATGGAAGGTTTATTCCGTCAAGTGGGTATTTATGCTCACGAAGGCCAAAAATACATTCCACAAGATTCTGACCAAGTTGCTTACTATCGTGAAGATAAAACCGGTCAAGTATTGCAAGAAGGGATTAACGAATTAGGCGCCATGTCATCTTGGGTATCAGCTGCAACCAGCTACTCAGTAAACGACATGCCAACGATTCCGTTCTACATTTACTATTCTATGTTTGGTTTCCAACGTATTGGTGACATGGCATGGGCTGCTGGCGACATGCGCGCGCGTGGTTTCTTAGTCGGTGGTACTTCTGGCCGTACAACCTTAAATGGTGAAGGTTTACAGCATCAAGATGGTCATAGTCATGTATTGGCGAACACTATTCCAAACTGTATTTCTTACGATCCAACTTACGGTTATGAAATTGCCGTGGTAGTACAAGATGGTATTCGTCGTATGTATGGCGAAAATCAAGAAGATATCTTCTATTACCTAACCACAATGAACGAAAACTATGTTCAGCCAGAAATGCCAGCCGGTGCCGAAGAAGGTATTGTTAAAGGTATTTATAAGCTGGAGTCTGTTGCCGGTAGTGGTAAAGGTAAAGTACAGCTAATGGGCTGTGGCACCATTTTAGAAGAAGTTCGTAAAGCGGCTAAAGCCCTTGCGAAAGACTTTGGTGTTAGTGCTGATGTGTTCAGTGTGACTAGCTTTAACGAGCTAACGCGCGACGGCCAAACGGTTGAACGTTGGAATATGCTTCACCCAACAGCAAAACCTAAGCAAGCGTATATCAGCCAAATATTATCTGCAGATGCACCAGCCATTGCTGCAACCGATTACATGAAGATTTACGGCGAGCAATTACGTGCTTTTGTACCAACTGATTATAAAGTACTAGGTACTGATGGTTTTGGTCGCAGCGACAGCCGTGCAAACTTACGTCATCACTTTGAAGTTGATGCTAAGTTCATCGTTATTGCGGCGCTGAAGTCACTTGTTGAGCGTAATGAAATGCCTGTTGATGTGCTGACTAAAGCCATCGCTGAATATGGCATTGATGCTGACAAGATCAATCCACAGTTCGCGTAAGGGGATACAAAATGGCTGATTTAAAGGAAGTTTTGGTTCCTAATATCGATACTGATGCAGTGCAGGTTATTGAAATTTGTGCCGCAGTGGGTGATTTTCTTGAAAAAGAAGCATCAATCATTACAGTTGAAAGCGATAAGGCAACCATGGACATTCCAGCACCTTTTGCTGGTACCTTGGCAGAGTTAAAAATTGCTGTCGGTGATACCGTGTCTGAAGGCACGTTAATCGCGATGATGAGCGCAGCCGATGCTGCGCCTGCTAAAGAAGAAGCCGCTGCGCCAGCGCCAAAAGCTGAAGCGCCGGTGGCTCAAGCTGCAGCACCTGCACCAGTGACGCCAGTTGCTGCGTCAAGTACTGGCAGTGCAGAAGTGATTGAAGTTAACGTACCTGATATTGGTGGCGACACAGATGTGTCTGTTATCGAAGTATTAGTTACTGTTGGCGATAGCATTGATGTTGATACTGGGTTGATTACCTTAGAAACTGATAAAGCCACCATGGACGTACCTTCGCCAAAAGCGGGTGTAGTTAAAGAGATTAAAGTGGCCGTTGGCGACAAAGTGTCTGAAGGTTCATTGGTGATTATGTTAGAAGTTGCTGGCTCTGCTTCTGCAGCAGCACCTTCTGCACCGGCACCACAAGCTGCTGCACCAGTTGAGCAAGCGGCTCCAGCACAAGCGGCAACTTCTGCCACGACAACTCAGGTACAAGAAATTCATGTTCCTGACATTGGCGATGCTAGTGATGTGGATATTATTGAAGTGCTAGTGTCTGTGGGTGATGACATCACTGCTGATCAAGGCTTAATTACCCTTGAAACAGATAAAGCGACCATGGAAGTGCCTGCACCTTTTGCCGGTAAATTAGTGTCGTTAACCGTTAAAGTGGGCGATAAAGTATCTCAAGGTAGCTTAATTGCCACTATTGAAACGACTAGCTCAGCGCCAGTAGCACAAGCTGCTCCAGCTCCTGCTGAGTCTGCACCTGCCGCATCAGCGCCAGCACCCATGGCTGCAAGCCGCCCATCAACTCCGCCTGTGCCACATCATCCGAGTGCAAGCGTGACAGCATCAACGGGTGTTGTGCATGCTTCACCTGCGGTACGTCGCTTAGCGCGTGAGTTTGGTGTAGATTTAACTAAGGTGTCTGGTACTGGTCGTAAAGCACGTATTTTGAAAGAAGACGTGCAAGCGTTTGTGAAATACGAGTTGTCACGCCCTAAAGCTACAGCATCAACATCTGTTTCGGGTGGTGCTGGTGGCTTAAACGTGATTGCTGCGCCTAAGGTTGATTTCAGTAAGTTTGGTGAAGTGGAAGAAATACCACTAAGCCGTATCCAGAAAATCTCTGGTCCTAACTTACATCGCAATTGGGTTACGATTCCACATGTTACTCAGTTTGATGAAGCTGATATCACTGAGATGGAAGCATTCCGTAAGCAACAGAATGACCTTGCTGCGAAGAAAAAAGCCGATTACAAGATCACGCCATTAGTGTTCATGATGAAAGCGGTTGCCAAAGCATTAGCAGAGTTCCCAGTGTTTAACTCAAGCTTAAGCAGTGATGGTGAGTCACTTATTCAGAAGAAATACTTCCACATTGGTGTTGCCGTTGATACTCCGAACGGCTTAATGGTTCCTGTGGTTCGTGATGTTGATAAGAAAGGCATTGTTGAATTGTCGCGTGAATTAACCGACATTTCTATCCGTGCGCGTGACGGCAAGTTAAAGTCTGCTGATATGCAAGGTAGCTGTTTTACCATTTCAAGTTTAGGTGGCATTGGCGGTACGGCATTTACGCCGATTGTTAACTACCCAGACGTGGCCATTTTAGGTGTATCAAAATCTGAAATTAAACCAAAGTGGAATGGAAAAGAGTTTGAACCTAAATTAATGTTGCCTTTATCGCTTTCATACGACCATCGTGTTATTGATGGTGCTATGGCTGCACGCTTTAGTGTCACCTTGTCTGCGATACTTTCAGACATTCGTACATTGATTTTATAAGCATAAAGGTCGCTCATATGAGCGACCTTTTTATTGTGATCGGTTTCAAACAAATTGATTTGAGTATAAAATGCGCCCATCCCAATTTTTTAGTTCGCAATTGAAAGGAAATTGGACGTGAAACGTAAGTTTCAAGCTGGCGACATCGACATTTGGGCCGATCCGTCTTTCACACGGAATGAACAAGATTAGAGGAAATCATGAGTAACGAAATCAAAACTCAAGTAGTCGTACTAGGAGCAGGCCCAGCAGGTTATTCTGCGGCGTTTCGTGCTGCTGACTTAGGCTTAGACACCATAATTGTTGAGCGTTTCAGTACCCTTGGTGGTGTGTGTCTAAACGTTGGTTGTATTCCTTCAAAAGCACTATTGCACGTAGCAAAAGTCATTGAAGAAGCCAAAATTGTTGCTGACCATGGTGTGTTTTTTGGTGAGCCAAAGATTGATTTAGACAAATTACGTAGCTTTAAAAATAAAGTCATTAGCCAATTAACAGGCGGTTTAGGCGGAATGTCTAAAATGCGTAAAGTTGATGTGGTTAATGGTTTCGGTAAATTTACCGGCCCTAACAGCTTAGAAGTGACTGCTGAAGATGGTACTGTGACTGTTGTTCAGTTTGAACAAGCCATTATTGCAGCGGGTTCACGTCCAATTAAATTACCGTTTATTCCACATGAAGACCCACGTATTTGGGACTCAACTGACGCACTTGAACTGAAAGAAGTGCCTGGTAAGTTGCTTGTTATGGGTGGTGGTATTATTGGTCTAGAAATGGGTACTGTGTATTCATCTTTAGGCAGCGAAATTGACGTGGTTGAAATGTTCGATCAAGTTATTCCTGCTGCAGATAAAGACGTAGTTCGCGTTTTCACTAAGCAAATTAAGAAGAAGTTTAACCTTATTCTTGAAACTAAAGTGACCGCAGTTGACGCGAAAGATGATGGTATCTACGTGACAATGGAAGGTAAGAATGCGCCGACAGAACCTGTACGTTACGATGCTGTTTTAGTCGCAATTGGTCGTTCACCTAATGGTAAGTCTTTAGCTGCTGAAAAAGCAGGTGTGAATGTTGATGAACGTGGCTTTATTAACGTTGATAAGCAGTTACGTACTAACGTACCGCATATTTACGCTATCGGCGATATCGTTGGTCAACCTATGTTGGCTCATAAAGGTGTGCATGAAGGTCATGTTGCTGCGGAAGTGATTTCGGGCATGAAGCACTACTTCGATCCTAAAGTGATCCCATCAATTGCTTATACTAATCCTGAAGTAGCATGGGTCGGTCTAACTGAGAAAGAAGCGAAAGAGCAAGGTATTGCTTACGAAACAGCGACTTTCCCTTGGGCTGCAAGTGGCCGTGCAATCGCTTCAGATTGCAGTGAAGGTATGACTAAGCTAATTTTCGACAAAGAGACTCATCGCGTGATCGGTGGTGCTATTGTTGGATCTAACGGCGGTGAATTATTAGGTGAAATTGGCCTAGCAATTGAAATGGGTTGTGATGCTGAAGATATCGCATTAACGATTCATGCTCACCCAACATTGCATGAGTCTGTAGGCTTAGCAGCTGAAATGTATGAAGGTTCAATTACTGACTTACCTAACCCTAAAGCGGTTAAGAAAAAGAAGTAATCTAAGCTGATACTGAACAGCATAAGGCACTCCTCTTTAGGGGTGCTTTTTTTTACCTGTAATTTGATTTTTTAAGCTAGCATTAGCGGAGCATATTACTTTTTTTAAACATATAATTATAAAAAAGTAATATTGTTTATAAAGCGTTGTCAAAATGTGTTAAAAATAATGCATAGATGTACATGTCATTATTTCCTCTCAATGTAGAAAGTTATACTGTTTCTTTTATCTACAGCGTGACTAAACAAGAATATCAGTTTGTATCGGTTTAGGAGACGCTATAACGATGAGTATCAATATTATCTTTTTGAGGTATAGGCTTAATTTATGATCAGAGCGGTAATTTTTGGGGCTGTTAGTCTGATTCTGTGTTCGTTAGCCGCTGCGCCTGTGAATGCCGCAGATATTGTTCAGCGAGTCTTTAATGCGCAAGATGGTTTAGCTAATGCCACGATTCAAGATATTAGCTTTGACCATTATGGATTTGTTTGGCTGGCGACTCAGCAAGGTCTGTACCGGGTGAGTAACAGTAAAGTTAGACGCATCGATAAAGTCGGTTTTGATTCAGTTCTGGATGACGAGTTCATTTCTACTGTGGTTAACTCTGGTCAAGATCATTTACTGGTTGGCACCAATTCCTCGTTATATTTATACAGTATTTTAGATAATCACTTTAGTTTGATCCTTAGACCTGAAGATAATGATGCAACCAATATCAATAACAGTATTCACGTAGCGGCCACTCAGCGTCAGCTTGATGGGCGCTTACTCATATTGGCCTTTTCAGGGCAGGTTTATTATTTTGATGACATCACTCAGCAGCTTTCCTTATCCCCAAGCCATACATTAGATCGCAATTTGCCTTGGCGAAATGCGCTTGAGTTACATAATACTAATTATTTGTTTTCGACTAATCATGAGGTACAGCTTCATCATGCCGATGGGACTTTTATTGGGCAATTTCCATGGTCTGATAAAAATGGCACCATTAATAAGTTGTTTCAAGATAAACAACAACGAGTATGGATGTTGACATCAAAAGGAGTCTTTAAGCTTAATATTGAATCGCTTACAGTACAGGCTGTAGCAGAGATCCCTTATTATGTTGAGCAAATGGAGCAAGATCTTAACGGTGATTTATGGATTTCAAGTCGAGCAGGATTGATTTTTTGGAGTCAAGAAAACAATAAGTTAATTATATACCGTGACGAACTTAAGCAACGTGCAAATATAGATTACATCCATGATATGGCAGTCGATGCCGATGGTTTGTTATGGATTGGTGGCTCTGGAGATGGTCTTGCGGTCATTGCCGGTAAGCCTAGTTTTTTAATTGATGATTATTCTAAAAAGCCGCCTTATCAGCTTGATAATGAAATGGTGTGGTCGATATACAGTGAGGGTGACACTGTCTGGTTAGGTACTGATGGTGGTTTGTCAGTAGTGAATACCCATGACCAAACATCAATTATGCTCATTCCTAAGGGTTTTGAACTTAATGACAGTATTTATAAAATTAGTTCCCTAGATGAGCAGCACCTTGTTTTAGCGACGACCAGCGGCTTATATGTGGTCAATAAATTAACTAATATTAGTTCTCGCTTTGCTGATTGGAGTGGTGGCAAAACGTCGCTGGTTGATCGCGTAATCATTAATATTTATCGTGATAAATTGTTTAGTGATGTCATTTGGTTTGCGACTACGAAAGGCTTGTATTATTGGCAAGATGGTAAGGATGAGCTGACGCTACAAGAGCTCAATGACGGTCAGCAGTCACTGACTAATGCTCGCTATAGTGCCCTATTAAGAGATACTGAACATCATCTATGGTTAGCTGGAAATAAACATTTTGGCTATTTAACCACTGAGGGTGAATATGTTTCTAAATTAAATCTATTTGCCAATTTTACTATTCTTCCAACGATTACCAGTGTTATGCAAGTGGCGCCAAGTGTGCTCTGGTTTGGTTCATCCCAACAAGGTATTTATCAATACAATACGCAAACTAATAAGATAATCTCACTGGATCAACAGTGGAAAATAGATTGTAAAGTGGTGTACTTTTTACAGGATACTGCAACCGATCATATTGTTGGCTGTGCCAGTGCCATTATCAAGATAAATAAGACGACAGGTAAAGTCAGTTCGTTTAGTCATAAAGACGGTTTTATTTCCGATGAATTTAATGAGTCGGCAAAATTTTATGATCCTGCTAAAGGCTTTTTTATCGGTACCCCAGATGGCGCTATGCTCATCGATCTTGATAAGTTAGCGCCACGAACGGTCAATGATAAGGCGATACTTGAATCTGTATCTGTATTTTATGAGGATAAAACAGCGGTTTATCTTGTTCCAAGCCAGTTATCGCAAGTTGAACCGGGTGCGAGCCTAATTAGCTTCCAAATAGCCATACTGGATTACCTTGATGATAAACCCATGACCATCCAATATCGTTTGGTTGAGAATGGCTCCGATGCGGGAAATTACGTGTTACTGGAAGGGCAGTCACAAATTAATATTACCGGTTTAAGTGCTGGAGAATATGTGCTTGAACTCTTGTATAAAAAAAATGGTGTGTGGACGAATGAGCCATTTCAATATCGATTTACGGTAAAGCAGTTTTGGTGGCGATCACAACAATTTAAAGGTGCATTAATACTGATCATATTGCTAACTGGATTGGCACTATTGATCTTTAGGCAGCGACAGGTTAGCCGCTTTAAACAAATGAATACTGCATTACTGCAAAGTGATGATCGCTTACGCCAGGCACTAAAAGGTAGCGATTCAGATTTATGGCAATGGCATGAGCATACTCGAATGTTTTCATTAGACAATCGCGGTGGTGTACTGGGACCTGAGCCTCATATCGACATAAAGCTAGAAGACATTCCCATTCATCAAGATGATATTGAGCAGATTTCCAAAGCCTGGAATGAATTGATCACATGTGCAACAGACGTGATTGACATCGAGTATCGCTATCACAATCAATATGATCAGCAATGGCATTGGCTGCGAATTAAAGGTCGTGCCACTGATGTCGATCACAGTGGTGGAAAGTTAATACATGTTGCTGGTATGTATACCGATATTACCCAACAAAGAGCGCTTGAAAGTGAGGTCAATTTATTAGCTCAAGCGTTTGAAAATACCTCAGAGGGTATGCTGATCTTAGATAGCGATAAGCACATCAAAATTAGCAATGCTGCGGCCAATTTAATTCTTGCAGCTCAAAAGAGCGACTTAGTCGGAAAACCGTTTGCCAAATTAGTGTTTGAGACGCTAGAACCTTTCGACATGGATGATGTGTTTGACAAGGAGGGCTTTTGGACTGGAGAGTGTGAGTTTAATTGTAACGATGGTAGCCGATGTCCGGTATGGATAAATATCTCGACTATGTTCAACGTGAGCGGCTCTGCATTACATTATGTGGTGGTATTTTCAGATATCACTGAGCGCAAACATAACGAACTCCATCTGCGCCGTTTAGCCAACAATGACATGTTAACTGGCTTAGCGAATCGGGCGATGTTTTCACGCCGTCTGGGACAAGTCATAGAAACAGCAAAGCAGCACCATGAAAACTTAGCACTGTTATTTTTAGATTTGGACAGATTTAAACATGTGAATGACTCTTATGGCCACAGTATGGGTGATGCCTTATTGGTTGAAGCCGCAAGTCGGTTACAGTCTTGCTTGTCTGAAGAACATTTGTTGTGTCGTTTTGGTGGCGATGAATTTGTTATTTTGCTGCGTGATGCCAAAGACGTCGATACGATCAACCACATAGCCAAACAACTGTTACAACAAATAGAAATGCCATTTAAATTATATGGTCGGGAATTTTTCATTTCGACTAGTATAGGCATCAGTATGTGGTCTGATGATGACCAAACACCCGAAACCTTGATTAAAAATGCTGATTTAGCCATGTATCACGCTAAAGAAGAGGGGCGAGGTAATTTTCAATATTATTCCGCGGAGCGAAATGCTGAAGCCTTATACCATTTACGCTTAGAAGCTGATTTACACCAAGCGATACTTTGCAATGAGTTTGAGCTGTATTATCAGCCGCAGATTGATGTGAATAGGCATAATAGTATTGTCGGCGTTGAAGCCTTGATCCGTTGGAAACACCCAAAAGATGGCATGATCCGGCCTGATGTGTTTATTGGGATAGCCGAATCTTGTGGCCTCATCGTGGAAATTGATCGCTGGGTGCTCACTCAAGCTTGTCTCGACGGCGCGAGTTGGCATCAGCAGTACCAAAGTGAAATAAAAGTGTCTGTTAACGTGTCGGCAATGCATTTTAGGCTGCCAGACTTTATCGACTTTTTAACTGCGACATTACATAAAACTGGCATGCCTGCAAAATATTTGTCGGTAGAAATTACTGAAGGTGTATTGATGAAAGAAGTCGATATTGCCAGCCAACATTTACTCGCGTTAAAGCAGTTAGGCATTGATGTTGCGATCGATGATTTTGGCACCGGTTATTCTTCGCTCGCGTATTTGCGTTCATTCCAAGTCAATATTCTGAAAATTGATCGCTCATTTTTAATCCATATTGACACCCATCAAGCTGACCAAGCTATTGTAAGCAGTGTGATTGAATTAGCACGAAATCTCTCGCTTGAAGTCATTGCTGAAGGTGTTGAAACCGCTGAGCAACTTGCACAAGTTGTCCAACGAGGCTGCCATATTATTCAGGGCTATTATTTTGCCAAGCCGATGCCCAAAGCTGATCTTGAACAAGATATTAAGCAACAAATGAGCATTGAGCACTAATGGGTTCTCTGTGATACCACTATCATTCTATAGCGGCTATCCATTTGTATGGCTATTGGTTAAATGTTGTTAGAATGCGTTGTTTTTACTTACTTTCGGAATGATTTATGCAATCAACCTTACGCCTTAACTTATTAATATGGTTTTTGGCTAGCAGTATGTGCCTTTGCCTGGCGGTGCAACCTGCCTATGCAGCAAAAAAAGCGCCTAAAGAAAGGCCAACTATTGGCTTAGTGCTCAGTGGTGGCGGAGCCAAGGGCGCTGCACATATTGGTGTGTTGAAAGTACTTGAAAAATATCATATTCCTGTTGATTACATTGCGGGTACCAGTATTGGTGCCTATGTTGCTGGCATGTATGCATTAGGCTATAACGCCGACCAAATTGAAAAAATTATGCTCAGTGGAGAATGGTCTAAAGGCTACTCAGACACTATTCCGCGCGATAAATTAAGCTACCGTGATAAACAGCAACGTGATCAGTTTAATATTCCACTCACAGTGGGCTATAACAATAACAGTTTAACTTCTCCTAGTGGTTTGTTACGTGGCCAAAGTATGTCGCAATTATTGCGCCACTCTACGGGTTTAGTTGAGCAGTTTGGTGATTTTGATGAACTTGCGATTCCCTATCGAGCAGTGGCGACGGATTTAGCCACCAGTGAAGCCGTGGTGTTATCTAGCGGCAGTGTTGTGCAAGCAATGCAAGCATCGGCAACGGTACCTGGTGCATTGCAACCAGCATTGATTAATGGCCGCTTATTAGTTGATGGTGGCATTGCCAATAATATGCCGATTGATGTGGTCAAAGCCATGGGCGCAGACATCATCATAGCTGTTGATATCGGTTCGCCATTAACTAAGCAAGAAAACTTAGACAGCACCATTGCTGTATTAGAGCAGCTATCAACTATGTTGACTCAAGCTAGCACTGCACGGCAAAAAACCTTGCTGACATCGAGCGATATCTTAATTCGTCCTGCCATTGATAATTTAAGTACCACTGATTTTTCAATTATGCCATTGGCACTAAAATTAGGTGAAGATGCCGCTAAGTTAGAATTAGTGAAGTTACAACCTCTTGGCATTAGTGAACAAGATTACTTAGCCTATCAAGCAAGTAAATTACAACAAAGTTTACTGTGGAACGACCCTCTTAAAAAACCTATTTATAAAATTGCTTTTGATAATCAATCAAAAGTCAGCGAGAAATTACTGCGTGAGCGTTTAGGGATCACTGAAGGTATTATTCTGAGTAAAGAGGAACTCGATTCTGCTCTAAATCGGGTGTACTCACTGAATAAATTTGAGCGTGTTGATGCTGAGTTTGAAGATGTTGATCAAGGGCGAATACTGACCATTACCACTAAGGCCAAATCATGGGGACCAAACTATTTTCAAGCGGGATTTAATTGGGAAGATGATTTCACCTTAGATTCGGCGATTACCTTAAGTTTGGCGTATACCATGACTGACTTAACTGAAAATGGTGGCGAGTGGCGTAACGAATTAGAACTTGGCTTTAAAAAGCGCGTGGCGACTGAGTTTTATCAACCCTTAGATCGTGATCAAACATTTTACAGCTTAGCGAGATTTCAATATGAAATGAAAAACTGGGATCTGTACGATCAAGATATCCGTTATTTTCAACTCGAGAATAAAGTCGCACAAATTGTATTGGGTATCGGTTATAACTTTAACTCTGATGGCATTATGGAATTTGGTGTTATCGCCGAAGATGGCCGTGTTACCAGTGAATTTGGCTTGGTTGATTCAATTAATTTCCATTCAACTGGCGGCTATTTTAAGGTTGCCTACGATAATCTCAACAGCATTAGTTTCCCAACAGAAGGCAATAGACTGACTTTTACCAGCTATTTAAGAGATGAGTCATATAAAGGCTTAAGTAATGTCAGTAATACTGACAGCGATGATTTAGCCTGGCAATTTGAGGCCGATTGGAAAGGCGCATTAAAGCTCGGTAATCATGCCATTGTGGGTAAAATGGAATTGGCAACCACCCAGAATGATGGCGACTTTACTTTGCATGTTGCCGATTTAGGAGGTTTCTTAAACTTATCTGGTTTCCGCAAAGATACCTTGGTCGGCGCCCATAAAGTCTTTGGTGCTGTGATTTACCAGTACGATCTTGGCCGCGATGTGCTGATCACCGATTTGCCTTTGTACTTAGGCACTAGCCTTGAAGCTGGTAATGCATGGTTTAATCGTGATGATGTCGATTTAGGTGATTTGATTTTCGGTAGTAGTTTATATTTAGGTACCGATACCGATTGGGGACCCGCGGCATTAGGTTTTGGATTTAATGACAGCGGCCAGTCTGCATTTTATTTATTTGTCGGCAAAAACTTTTAGGCAGTTATTATTCAATCTAAGCCAAAAACTTAGAGGCTAGAGCGCTGCTAGAGGCTATACAAGCTAACAGCCTAGAAGCTAGGACACTGCAGATACTATTAAATCTTAGCAGTGTCCCTAGCAGCGCAGCGACCTAGACCCTAGCAGGACGTAGTCCGCTCTAGCAGCGCAGCGACCTTGTTAAGCAATGCGGGTAATAATCCTGCGTGCGCCAATTGATGATGCGCAATAACCCATTTGGTTTGTGTCGCAGTGTGAGGCGCAGGAATTGCCACCGTTTGCATGCTGGCCGCACGGGCAGCAATTAAGCCATTAAATGAATCTTCAATCGCAATACATTGGCTTGGTGCTATGTCCAAGCCTTTAGCACAATTCAAATATACCTCGGGATGAGGCTTGCCATAGTCTAAATTTTCAGCAGATTCTATAGCATCAAAATAATGACTTATAGCGAGTTTATGCAGCACTGCTTCGATAATTAATGACGATGAAGAGGTGGCTAAACCTATTTTAAGCCCTAAACGTTTGCACGCCTCTAGCGACTCAATCACACCTAACATGGGTTGACCATGTGCGTTTATTTGGCTTACTACTTCATTAACTATGGTATTCGCCGTCGCTGTATTGTCGTAATTTGGCCATGGAAAACGTTGGTGCCAATAGCTAACAACATGATCAATACGCAAGCCTGTGGTTTGCTCCACGTCTTCAAGGCTGAGGTTAAGCCCAAAACTATTCAGCACAGTTTGCTCAGCTAACTGCCAAGCGGGTTCGGAATCAATTAAAATTCCATCCATATCAAAAATAACGGCTTTTATTTGGGTAGACACAATTCAGACTCCATAAACAGCATAACCTTGAGCGCTAATTATTGCTTTGATGCTGTTATGGCGCAATCAAAATAGACTTTTTTAAAAATATTTCATTTAAAAAACAAGATATCTTTTTGTATATAGTTTAATCAGCGGGTACCGCATAAGCTAATGTATTTAAATATTTTTTTAGCTGTTTCAAACTATTGTCTAATTTTAATTTATTGAACTTGGGTTTAAATTGATTTTTAGGTTGATAAATCGCATTGATTTCATACCTCTGGTAGTGTGAGCTGATTCATACTTTTATAAAGCTGTAGTATACTGGTGTTCGGATTTCAAGCCCGAACCAGTGGAATTATCAGCGTAATCATAATGACGCTGAGTTTCGCCGTTAGGCGTCAAACAAAGAGGAATGTTGCCGTGCTAGAAGCATATCGTAAACACGTCGCAGAACGTGCTGCAGAGGGTGTAGTCCCTAAGCCATTAGATGCACAACAAGTGGCTGAACTGGTTAAGTTAATTGAAACACCTCCAGCAGGTGAAGAGGCATTCGTCCTCGACTTGCTCGAAAATCGTATTCCACCAGGAGTAGATGAAGCCGCTTATGTTAAAGCCGCTTTCCTTGATGCAGTCGCTAAAGGCACTGTGTCATCTCCTATTTTAAGCGCAGAACACGCTGTTAAACTGCTTGGCACCATGCAAGGCGGTTACAATATTGAGCCGTTAATTGACCAACTAGATAATGCAGCATTAGCACCTCTATCGGTTACCGCACTTTCAAATACATTGTTGATGTTTGATTCATACCACGATGTTGTTGAAAAAATGCAAGCGGGTAATGATTTTGCTAAGCAGGTTGTTGAGGCTTGGGCTAATGCAGATTGGTTCTTAAACCGTCCAAAAATGGCTGACAAAGTCACCTTAACAGTGTTTAAAGTGTCTGGTGAAACCAACACTGATGATTTGTCTCCTGCGCCAGATGCATGGTCTCGTCCAGATATTCCACTACACGCATTAGCAATGCTAAAAAATGCCCGTGACGGTATTGTGCCTGATCAATCAGGTGTTGTGGGTCCAATCAAAGAAATCGAAGCGTTAAAAGGCAAAGGTCATCCTTTAGTTTACGTTGGTGATGTGGTTGGTACGGGTTCTTCACGTAAATCTGCCACTAACTCAGTGTTATGGTTTATGGGTGATGATATTCCTTATGTGCCTAACAAGCGTGCTGGTGGCTTCTGTTTAGGTAACAAAATTGCGCCAATTTTCTTCAACACCATGGAAGATGCGGGTGCATTACCGATCGAACTAAACGTTGATCAAATGGATACTGGTGATGTGATCGATATCTACCCTTATGAAGGTGTAGTTAAGCGTCACGGCACTGATGAAGTTATCTCTACATTTGAGCTTAAAACCGAAGTATTGTTAGATGAAGTTCGTGCTGGTGGTCGTATTCCGTTGATCATTGGTCGCGGCCTTACTGACCGTGCGCGTGAAACCTTAGGGCTTGAAGCATCAAAAGTGTTTGTTCGTCCACAAGACATCGCCGCTTCTAACAATGGCTATACTTTAGCTCAGAAAATGGTTGGTAAAGCATGTGGCGTATCAGGCGTTCGTCCTGGCCAATACTGCGAACCTAAGATGACCTCTGTCGGTTCACAAGACACTACCGGCCCTATGACACGTGATGAGTTAAAAGACTTAGCATGTTTAGGCTTTAGTGCTGATTTAACCATGCAGTCATTCTGTCACACTGCCGCTTATCCAAAGCCAGTTGATGTTACCACTCACCACACACTCCCAGATTTCATTATGAACCGTGGTGGTGTTGCTTTACGTCCAGGTGACGGGGTTATTCACTCTTGGTTAAACCGTATGTTGTTACCCGATACCGTAGGTACTGGTGGTGATTCACATACTCGTTTCCCTATTGGTATTTCGTTCCCAGCAGGTTCTGGTCTAGTAGCATTTGCTGCAGCAACAGGTGTTATGCCTCTTGATATGCCTGAATCAGTTCTAGTTCGCTTTAAAGGCGAAATGCAACCTGGCATTACCTTACGTGATTTAGTCCACGCTATCCCACTAAAAGCAATTGAAATGGGTCTGCTAACGGTTGAGAAGAAAGGCAAAATCAACGCTTTCTCTGGCCGCGTATTAGAAATTGAAGGTCTTGAAAAACTTAAAGTTGAACAAGCATTCGAATTATCTGATGCATCTGCTGAGCGTTCAGCAGCAGGTTGTAGCATTAAGCTAGACAAAGAGCCAATCATTGAATATCTAACCTCTAACATCGTGATGTTAAAGTGGATGATTGCAGAAGGTTATGGCGATCGTCGTACGATTGAACGTCGTATTACTGCGATGCAAGAATGGATTGCTAACCCACAGTTGATGGAAGCAGATAAAGATGCAGAATATGCTGAAATTATCGAAATCAACCTAAACGACATCAAAGAGCCAATCCTTTGTGCACCAAACGATCCTGATGATGCAGTATTATTATCAAGCGTTGCACAAACTAAGATTGACGAAGTGTTTGTGGGTTCTTGTATGACTAACATCGGTCATTTCCGTGCTACCGGTAAGATGTTAGAAAAGTTTGCTACCACACTACCAACTCGTTTATGGATTGCACCACCGACTAAGATGGACCGAGATCAATTAACGGAAGAAGGTTACTACTCAATCTTCGGTCGTGTTGGTGCTCGAATCGAGATCCCTGGTTGTTCTCTATGTATGGGTAACCAAGCACGTGTTGCAGAAGGTGCGACTGTAGTATCAACGTCTACACGTAACTTCCCTAACCGTTTAGGTACTGGCGCAAACGTTTACTTAGCATCAGCTGAGTTAGCAGCAGTAGCCGCGTTATTGGGTCGCCTACCTTCAGTTGAAGAGTATCAAGAATACGCCAAAGAATTAGATG
Organism: Shewanella sp. SG44-6; assembly: GCF_014164185.1. Taxonomy (NCBI): domain Bacteria; kingdom Pseudomonadati; phylum Pseudomonadota; class Gammaproteobacteria; order Alteromonadales; family Shewanellaceae; genus Shewanella; species Shewanella sp. SG44-6. The sequence continues at coordinate 29,374 of NZ_JACJER010000013.1, forward strand.
CAACAGCAGCTGATACTTACCGTTACTTGAACTTCGACCAAATCGATTCTTACACTAAGAAAGCCGACAGCGTGATTTTCCAAGCCGCAGTTTAAGCTTATACTAGTTAACAATTGATCAAAAATGCCAGCAGAAATGCTGGCATTTTTATTTGGATGGCTGAATGTTTTTATTATTGAATAGACTTATACCATTAGACATCTAATAAAAGTAATACTGATTAATATTGGGAATTATTTTCAATATTTAAAGCAAACTCTGTGAGTTTAATACTAAAGTGAATTCCAATTTTATGGACTATTTTTAAGTAATTATTTTCCTTACTTATTTCGTTGCACAAGTTAACATTAAAGCCTCTTCAAACGACTTATTAATTACATTAATATAAGTTCAAAACTTCATTTTAACTAATTGCCTGCCGCAGGCTATCGTGCAGATAATCCAGCGAGACGCCGCAAGCACTTCCATGTGGGCTTAACCAAAACATCCATGTTTTGGATACTCGCTGACTCATCTGCACCTGAAATTTTTATCTCTTCGATTTAGCTCTATTTGTGACGATGGCTAAAAAGAAAAAGCAAAAGCAAAGGCAAAAGCAAAAGCAAAGGCTGGATCCCCGATAAAAGATCTCGGGGATGACGGTTTGAGTGTGGTGATTCAATTCACCTAAATAAAGCGGACTTTATTACAAATAACGTTAAATCGAAGAGATGGAATATCGGGTGTAAGCGCGGCTGTGACCGTCCATGACATGGACGTCATGGCCGAGTTTACAGGGATGTACTTGTAACGTGTCACAGAAGTGCTTGCACTAAGGCCTGCGGCAGGCAATTGATAACAGTCATGGTATGAACTATAGCAAGTTTTCCAATACGAAAGATAAATGGATATTAGTCGCTGACTTATTTGCACCTGTAATTATGCTCTCTTCGATTTAGCTCTATTTGTGACGATAGCTAAAAAGCAAAAGCTGGATCCCCGATAAAAGATCTCGGGGATGACGGTTTGAAGGTTTAATTATTAACTCGGACGAGATGATTTTTATCCCCTATGAGGTTAAATCGAAGAGATATAATATCGGGTGTAAGCGCGGCTGTGACCGTCCATGACATGGACGTCATGGCCGAGCTACAGGGGGTTTTTGTATATAAAAAGTGTAACGTGTCACAGAAGTGCTTGCACTAAGGCCTGCGGCAGGCAATTGATAACAGTCATGGTATTAATTAAAACAAGCTTTCTAATACCGAAAAGGTAAGGGTTCGTTTGTTTTCGGGTAAACATTATCAAGGATGTACATTGCAAGGTGTTGCAGGAGTGTTTGCGCTAAACGTCACTCGCACACATCGATAATTTGGGATGTGTTATCACCCAATGTGAAACCTTGTGATGTTGCCCCGGTATGGGTGAAGCGCCACGACGTTAGTGGCCGTAGGCCATATCTTAAAAAAGTTATTGGCCAGTGTAGGGTGGAACCTTGCGATGTTAATTCAAACGAAGTTTGAAAAAGCTGGTGTGGCCGTAGGCCATTGTTAAAAGAAGTCTATGAATACTTAATATTCATCGAAATCAGAGGTTCACGTGAGCCATTCTCTGCCCGCAATCTGGCAAGATATTGCTGCCATAGCTCAGTTTGATTACTGCATAAGTTATACAGTACCTGCCAAGAATATAAGCCAGTATCGTGGCCATCATCAAAGATGATTTTAACCGCATAATGACCAACCGGTTCGAGCGCTTTGATATTAACAGCTTTCTTATGGGTAACCAATATTGGATTACCATGACGCTGCACTTCTGCAGACGGCGAGAATACCCGTAACATTTCACAGCTGATATTGTAGGTTTGGCCGTTATCGAATGTCACTTCGAGTAACTTAGATTGGCGCTTAAGTTTAATGTCAGTGACAGTCGGCGTTGATTGAGTCATGGGAATACCTATAAAAAAAGGATTAACGCTAAATCGCAGATTATCATCATACGCGACTTTGCTGTTAATCCTATTGTTGAAACGTGCATTCGTGATGTTTATTCATATAGAAAAGGTCACGAGCCTCCCATCTGTCATAATCAAATGGGAGGACGCTTGATTCAAATAATGATTATAAAATGAAGCGACTTAAGTCTTCATCTTGTACTAAGGTATCAAGATGGTCATTGACATAGTCAGCGTCAATCACAAAGGTGGAACCTGATTTTTCAGAAGCATCATAGGAGATATCTTCCATCAGCTTTTCCATCACAGTATGTAAACGTCGAGCACCAATATTTTCAGTACGCTCGTTCACTTGCCATGCGGCTTCAGCAATACGTTCAATACCTGACTCGGTAAACTCTATAGTGACACCTTCAGTGTTCATGAGGGCAATACTTTGCTCAGTAAGTGACGCAAATGGCTCGGTTAAAATACGTTTAAAGTCGGCGGCAGTTAGGGCATCTAACTCAACTCGAATCGGTAAACGGCCTTGAAGCTCTGGAATGAGATCAGAGGGTTTAGACATCTGGAATGCACCAGAGGCAATAAACAAAATATGGTCGGTTTTGACCATGCCGTGCTTAGTCGACACAGTGCAACCTTCAACTAATGGCAGTAAGTCACGTTGCACACCTTCGCGAGACACGTCGGGGCCTGAGCTTTCTCCGCGTTTACAAATTTTGTCGATTTCGTCTAAAAACACAATGCCATTTTGCTCAACCAGCTCTATCGCTTGCTCTTTCAAGTCTTCTTGATTAACAAGCTTTGCCGCTTCATCTTCAACGAGCTGCTTGTAAGCATCTTTAATTTTAAGCTTTTTGCGCTTAGAGGTGCTTTGACCAAGATTTTGAAATAACCCCTGCAACTGGTTGGTCATTTCTTCCATGCCTGGAGGCGCCATAATCTCAACACCCACTTGAGGTGCCGCTATGTCGATTTCAATTTCTTTGTCGTCTAATAAGCCTTCACGCAGCTTTTTACGGAAAACCTGACGGGTGCTAGAGTCATCTTTTTTGTCGGTATCCCAGTCATCTTTCGGCTTAGGCAATAACGCATCTAAAATGCGTTCTTCGGCGAGCTCTTCGGCACGATAACGGCATTTTTTCATCTGCTGTTCGCGAGTCATTTTAACGGCAGAATCGGTCAAATCACGGATGATTTGTTCCACTTCTTTACCGACATAACCGACTTCAGTAAATTTTGTTGCTTCAACTTTGATGAACGGCGCGTTAGCCAATTTGGCTAAACGACGGGCAATTTCTGTTTTACCCACACCGGTTGGGCCAATCATTAAAATATTCTTTGGCGTGACTTCATGGCGCAATGCAGGCTCAAGCTGCATCCGGCGCCAGCGATTTCGCAGTGCAACGGCTACCGAGCGTTTGGCATTTTGTTGGCCAATAATGTGTGCATCTAGTTCGTGAACAATTTCACGTGGAGTCATTTCAGACATAACTGTTCCTTTATTAACGCTCGAATTAGTAGTCTAACTTTTCGATAGTTTTGAATTGGTTGGTGAATACACAAATGTCACCTGCAATTGTCAGTGATTTCTCTGCAATATCTTCTGCACTTAACTCGGTATTTTGCAGTAGTGCTAAGGCCGATGCATGGGCATAGTTGCCACCAGAACCGATAGCAATAAGATCGTACTCAGGTTGTACCACATCACCGTTACCGGTAATAATGAGTGATTCTTGAGCATCGGCTACCACTAGCATAGCTTCGAGTTTACGTAGCATTTTGTCGGTGCGCCAATCTTTGGCTAATTCGACAGCAGACTTTAATAAATGGCCTTGATGCATTTCGAGCTTAGCTTCAAAGCGCTCAAAAAGAGTAAATGCATCGGCAGTACCGCCAGCAAAACCAGCTAGTACTTTATTGTGGTATAGGCGGCGCACTTTACGGGCATTGCCTTTCATCACGGTATTGCCTAGAGACACTTGGCCATCACCAGCGATGACGACTTGATTATTGCGGCGAACGGATACGATAGTAGTCACGGTAAATCCTCTTCCTAATACATCAACGGCTCATTAGGGTGAATGCAATTGTTGATTGTTAAAATGGATATGGGGCCAAAATGCTAAATATCAAGCGATGGTTAACAAAAAGCCCTGTTCGAATGAACAGGGCTAATATGAGATAAATGTTATCAGCAGACTTGTGGTGTTATTCCCATAACCAAATAATGCAGCCATTTAAACCTGCGCTTTGCATCTTATGCCGGTTATGTTCTGCCTCGCGTTTGTTTGGATAAGGCCCTAACACTACTCGATACCATATTCCGTTGGTGCCTTCACTACGACGCACCTGCGCTTCAGCACCTTGGAAGGCGATTCTGGCTTTCATTTCATTTGCTTGTGATTCTTGTCTAAAAGATCCGCATTGCATTTGATAGATACCGCTTGAAACCACTCCAGACTGAGGCAAGTCAATTTCAACTTGCTTGTTTTCAAGCTCCTCCAGATAAGTCCATTCTTCTTGTGGCTTAGGTGGTAATGCATTTGGATCTTTCTTAACCACTTTTTTAGGTGCATCTGCGGCGACGGCCTGTACGGTTTTCTTTTTCGGTTGCTGAACCGGCTCACTTGTTACTGGTGAGTCAGAGCTACCATTAATCGACCATAAAAAGTAACCAAAGCCGCTCAATAATGTGAGTATCACAAACACAGCAAAATAAGGAAAAGAGCGTTTAGGTGCTTTTTTTCGTTGTGGCGCGCGGGCTTTTGCGCCCGCCCGAGGTTTGCGATTTGCGTAGTCACGACTCATGATTACATCCGCTCTAGGGTTTCAATGCCAAGTAGTGACAAGCCCGTTTTTAAGGTCTTTGCGGTTAATTGCGACAACAATAAACGGCTTTGTTTTTCGGCTTCTGTTTCGGCCGCCAATACTGGACAAGCTTCATAAAAACTCGAAAATTCGCTAGCAAGCTCATAAAGATATCCACATAGTACATGTGGTAAGCCTTTGTCTGTCATGCGAGTTAATACTTCACCAAACTGGGCTAATTTAGTGCCTAAGTCTTTTTCTTTTTCATGTTCGAGCACAATCTTAGCTTGGCTAAGGTCAATATCTGCCGCACGCTTGAAAATGCCGGCAACACGTGTGTAGGCATATAATAGATAAGGTGCAGTATTGCCTTCAAAACTGAGCATTTGCTCAAAGCTGAAAATATAATCGCTGGTTCTGTTTTTAGATAGGTCTGCATACTTAACCGAGCTGATCCCAACCACGCGAGCAATTTCAATAAGGGTCGCTTCATCCATATCAGGGTTTTTGCTACGAACAAGTTCAAGTGCTCGCACATCGGCTTCATCAAGTAAGTCAACTAATTTAACCACACCACCAGAACGAGTTTTAAAAGGGCGTCCATCAGCACCGTTCATGGTGCCAAAGCCTGTGTGCTCTAGTGACATTTCTGGGCGAACAAATTTAGCTAATTTGGCGAGACTAAACACTTGTTGAAAATGCAGTGCTTGGCGTAAGTCAACAAAGTACAACGCGCGATCGGCTTTTAGTACGTTTGAGCGATAACGCATGGCAGCAAGATCTGAAGTGGCATATAAATAGCCACCATCAGCTTTTTGGATGATAACAGGAAGAGGTTCGCCCTCTTTGGTACGAAATGCTTCTTGGAACACCACTTTAGCGCCATTACTTTCGTCCAAAAAACCTTGGGCATCAAGATCGCTAACCACTTGAGCTAGGTCGGCATTATAGGCGCTTTCGCCGTGCACATCGGCGCGGGTTAAGCTAACCCCTAAACGTTTATAAACATCATGGCAGTGGCTTAATGAAATATCGTTAAACTCGCGCCATAATTTATTACAGTATTCGTCACCAGATTGTAAAGCGACCACGAGTTGACGAGCACGAGTGGCAAATTCAGTCGACTCATCAAAACGGACTTTAGCTGCGCGATAAAAACTTTCTAAGTCAGACAATTCCATTTTGGCTTGTTCGCCATTGGCTGCGCGTAACTCTTCCATTAGTGCCAGTAGCATACCAAACTGAGTTCCCCAGTCGCCTACGTGGTTTTGACGGATCACCTTATGGCCTAAAAACTCAAGCGCGCGCACTACGCTGTCACCAATAATGGTTGAACGTAAGTGACCGACGTGCATTTCTTTGGCTAAGTTTGGCGAAGAATAATCAACCACGATCGTTTGCTTAGGCGGTAATATCACGCCTAGGTGTTCACTGTTTAGCGCTTGTTGTAGCTGATTAGCTAATGCATTGTCATCAATAAAGAAATTAATAAACCCTGGACCAGCAATTTCTACTTTGGCCACATAAGATGATGCAGGCAAAGTATCAATGATCAGCTGTGCCAACTCGCGAGGGTTCTTTTTAGCTACTTTGGTTAGCATCATTGCCAGGTTAGTCGCTAAGTCACCATGACTTTTATCTTTAGTGCGATCGACCTGAATGCGAGCTTGAAAATCAGCCGGCACAATCCCTTGCTGTTTGAAGGATTCGATGGTTTGTTCTAGTAAAGATTCAATATGTGATTTCATGGGCTTTTGCTTGCACTAATTCGTTAAATGAATGACATGACGGAACCGCATATTTTAGCCGTTTATAGGGGGTGATTGCTATCTGCTTTAACGGAAATATTGGTTTTTTTATGTTGATTATGAACCTAAGTGAAGTTTATCACCGGTATAAGGTCGGTTTACTTCCCGTACAGCAGGCGATTACATCAAATCCTGTGGGTCACGATCGATACTCCAGCGGCAACGTTTACTTTCTGATATTTGTTCAATAAGCGCTAAAACCCGTTCAAATTCGGTTTGTAAACGCTGCCGACTTTTGGCTTGCAGTATTAATTGGCGGCGGTATTTGCCTGCTTTACGATCAAGCGGAGCCGGAATTGGACCAATAATTTCAAAGTCTTTATCTTGGGGGAGTAGTTCGCTAGTGCGTGTTAAAAAAGCATCAGCATCTTCAGCTAAATGTGCTTCAGCGCGAATTAATACCATGTGCCATGCCGGTGGTAATAATGCTTGTTGACGTTCTTTTAGCTGACTACGAGCAAACTCACCATAACCGCGTTTCAACAGGTCGCGCAAAATTGGGTTATCACTTTGATGGGTTTGCAGGAGTACTTTACCGGGTTTATCAGCGCGGCCAGCACGGCCCGATACTTGGGTGTATAGCTGGCCAAATCGTTCTGGTGCGCGAAAGTCTGCACTAAACAGGGCGCCATCAACATCAAGTAAACCCACTAAGGTGACATCAGGAAAGTGATGACCTTTTGCCAGCATTTGTGTGCCAACGAGGATTTTATATTTACCCATGTGTATGCCTTGCAACTGCTGCTCAAGTGAACCTTTACGCCGCGTGGTGTCGCGGTCTATTCGCACTACAGGATATTTGGGAAACAGTTTTACGATTTCTTGTTCCAGTTGCTCGGTACCTAAACCATGGCCCATTAGCATAGTGCTGCCGCATTGGTGGCATTGGCGCGGAATAGCGTATTGATTACCGCAATGATGACAACATATTTCGTTTAAGCCCTGATGGACGGTAAAAAAGGCATCACAGCGATCACATTCATGTAAATGACCACATTCATGACACAGTAGTGCGGGCGCAAAACCACGGCGGTTTAAAAATAGCAGCACCTGATTACCCGCATCAAGGTGCATGCGCATTTCGTTAATTAATGATGCTGACATCCCCGCTTTTAGGGGTTGCGAAGTAATATCAATAATACCTTGTTTCACTTTTTGCGCTGCGCCAGCGCGCTCACTTAATTCAAGGTGATGATAGCGTCCGGATAAGGCATTTTGTAAGGTTTCTAATGATGGCGTTGCTGAACCTAAAACCACCTGAATATCTTCAAGGTGTCCCCGCATTACGGCTAAATCTCGGGCGTGGTAGCGCACACCTTCTTGTTGTTTAAAGCTACTGTCATGCTCTTCATCAAGAATAATTAACCCAGGAAAAGCCATGGGAGTAAAGAGTGCTGAGCGAGTGCCAATAATAATTGCCGCTTCACCGACACGAGCCTGACGCCAAGCTTCTAGGCGTTGATTATCGGTTAGGCCCGAATGGATCACGGCGACATTGACTTCGAAACGACGTTTGAAGCGATTAATGGTTTGCGGGGTTAAGCCTATTTCAGGCACAAGAATGAGCGCTTGTTTACCTTGTTGTAAAATAGTCTCAAGCAAGGCTAAGTAAACTTCAGTTTTGCCTGAGCCAGTAATCCCTTCTAATAAAGTGCAATGAAAACCTTGCTGTTGAGTGAGTACCGATACTGCGACAGCTTGCTGTTTGTTAAGCTTGTGGGGTGATTCATTCATGATCAGTTGTTGACGCCAACTTAAATCATGGCAGAGCACTTTTTCTTGCCGTTCAATCCAGTGTTTTTGTTCTAATGCTTTTAATGCCGCTTTGCTTAATTGTTGAGTGATGAACTCATCATGGCTGATGGGATTTGTCAGCAATAACTCGTGCAGTTTTTTCTGTGCCGGAGCGCGTGTTAATACGCTAGGATCAGCATTGCGTCCTTGCGGGCTTAAATGATATTCAACCACGGCTTGTGGCGTTGCTTCTAAGCCTTTTCTCAATGCCACTGGCAGCGCTTGACTGAGCATTTGCCCTTGAGTGGTAAAGTAATATCGGGCGGCCCACAGGGTTAATTTATATAGCGAATCAGGTAGCAATGGGGCATCATCTAACACAGCTGTAACAGATTTTATTTGATGGGGTGCTAAGTCACAGCTGTCTGTAATTGCAGTTATTAAGCCAATGAGTTGTTGAGAGCCAAACGGTACTTTGACCCTAAGTCCTATTTGTAATCCCGCTTGCTGCTGGTCTTTTACGCGGTAACTAAAGTTTCTGCGTAATGGGACGGGTAAGGCAACTTCAACAAACACGGGCATAAGGTTTCATCATTTTCAATTCTGTAGTGGATTGCGGATCAGTTTACCTCTAAGTGTCATCAAAGAGATAGGGCAACATATATGCGTAAAGGACTTATTGAGGCTATTATCCTAGGGTTTGGATTATTGAGCTATATTGCTACAGCAATGGCTCAAGTTAATCATGTCAGTATTAATAGTCGTCAATTTGAAGTAAATCATTTACCGCAATTAAAAGTTAATGTGGTGGCACAAAATGATGATGTGTCGCGATTAGGATTTTATATCCGCCAGTTAGAGAATAACAAGGTTGAGCAGCAAAAGTTAACGGTGCAGGCCATTAATCGCTTTTTACTCCAACTTAATGGTAGCGAGATCATCAGTGACTCAAATGCGCAGTTAATTATTACTGAAGCCACTTCGACAGGAGCGGTCACCTTGGCTGTTGTGGCTATTTTTGATGCGCCATATTCGCTCAATGGTGCAAAGATAGCGGTCAACAGTGAACATCGGCCAATACCTGACGCTAATCTGCCAGTAATGAGTACTTCCAAACATCAGCAAGTTGATCATCGAGTGGCTCAAGTGCCATCGGTGCCATCATCAACTATTGTACCTACTCAACAAGTTAACTGTTTGCTTGAACGTGATAATAGTGACACCTTATGGCGAATAGCTAATCGTTATAAACAACAGTGGAATACGAGCGTTTACGGTGCGATGTTAGCTATATTTGAGGCGAATTTATTGGCATTCTCTAAGCAAAAAATCCACTTGTTACTTAAAGATGTACCATTGAATTGCCCATCAACAATGATTTTGGCGCAATATGATAATAAAGCGGTCGACAAAAAAGTATTCGAGGCGATTGAGGCAAAACATGCCAATCAATAAGTTTGATGCTGATCATCTGTGATAAAAACGCTTATGTAGTCGAGTATTTGCTCTTTCTGTCAGTAATTAGTTGCAGCAGATTATGTTAGTTTATATAGTTGCACATGTTAATATTTGTGATGTTAGGCATTTTAAAAATTAAAAAAGTAAACAATAATAATAAATTACAGCGTGATAAACGTAGCATTAACACATTAACAATCAGTGTATAAATGCATAAAGTATCATGGTTTTTACAGCGTAACTGTATGCTGTATGGAAGCGGTTTATAATCGAAAGGATTGTATTGATGAAACGCGTTAAGATGCTAACAATATTAGCATTACTTGCATTTAACAGTATTTCAACTGTGATCGCTGAAGTCAGTCATATCAGTATTGATACCATTCCATTTGAAAGTGGCCAAACACCTAAATTAACCGTGAATGTTATAACCGATCACCATGATTTATCGCGGCTGACGTTTTACTTACGCCAAATTTATAAAGACAATATCGTGCTAGAAAAGCTCGATGTTGAGCGACGTGATAATGATGTTTTTGTATTAACAGGCACTGAAAAAGTTCGCGATCAAGATGCGGCATTAATTGTATCGGAATTTCGTAATGCTAAATGGCTGCAATATTCCCCTGTAGCTTTATTTTCTCAATCTGTTGCCCAGAGTAAACACCAGCCGGTAGCCATTAAAACGATGAAGTCGTCTGCGACATTATCGACATTAAAACCTACGCCAATAAGTCACCAGACCAGCGTTACACCCCAAGTCGCGACAACGCAAAAAAATCTGAGTGATTGCCAGATTAATCAGTTAGCGAGTGATACCTTATGGAAAATAGCGGTGCGCTATCGTAAGCAATGGAATTCAAATATCTACGGCGCAATGCTTGCCCTTTATGAAACCAATCCATCTGCATTCTACCAAGATAAAATTAGCCAATTAAAAGTCGGGAGCGCATTACGTTGCCCATCAGTAGAGATGCTATCGCGCTATCAAAATGTTGCTGCAGATAAAGTAACATTTGATAATGTAGTGGCCAGCCAAGGCGATAAGTCTCAACAAGTATCACCTTCAGATTTGCCTGTTACTGCATCCATGGAAACGCCGCAAGCAACACAGATCGATGATTCGCTTAATGCCGACAGTAAAGAGTTAGAGAGTAAGCAACTGCTGGCTGCCATTCATGAAACACAAACGCTGCCTCAGCCAATTCTGGTTAATGTTGAAACCAAGCTGACACTAGCCGAAACCGATCGGCAAAGTCCTGCACTGAATAAGTCCTGCTTACTTGATAAATTGCCTCAAGATACCTTATGGCGGGTTGCTGATCGTTATTACCGACAATGGCAAATCAGCGTATTTGGTGCGATGCTGGCGATTTATGATGCCAACCCTAATGCGTTTGCTAATCAGAAAATATACTTACTGATGTCTGATAGCCGTTTAAAGTGCCCATCTGAGGAGATTGTGCAGCAATATCAAAATTCATCTAATGCCCAAGCTACTTATGATGAGCTAGTGTTGTCGCACAAGTCTTCCTAGTACTGTGTAGAAATTCTACTTGTTTGTGTACCTGAGACCCTGTATTATTCCGCGCCTAAAACATATTGTTATTAACTGCATGTGGTGCTCAACTTCGGGTTGGGAGAGCGACATGGCCTTCAATCTAAGGTACTCCAAATGAAAACAGGTATACACCCAAATTACGCTGAAATTACTGCAACTTGTACTTGTGGTAACATCATCAAAGTGAACTCAACTGCAGGTAAAAACCTACACTTGGACGTATGTGGTGCATGTCACCCATTCTACACTGGTACTCAGAAAGTTGTTGATACTGGTGGTCGTATTGACAAGTTCAACAAGCGTTTCGGTATGCTTGGTAAAAAGTAATTGCATTGCAATTGACTTGAATAAGGCGCCTTCGGCGCCTTTTTTATTTTCTACAACTAGCATAATTCCATTTATTAACCTGAGTTATCCTAAAATAGTGTTGTGCTGAGGCGGAAACTAATTTTTTAGTAGTAAACAATGTAAAAAAGCATAAACAGCGCTTTATTGTTATTTAGACAAAATAAACTGCAAATATCGTCGTCTTTATCCGTTTATTATCGTAAATCTTGTTATTTTCCTACATTTTTAACTTATTGATTTATATATATTCATATTCAATTAGTTAGATTAATAAAACCTAGCCTCTATTCTTACTCACAACACCTCCTATCATTGAGTTTTTGATTTATATCGTTTCAGTATTAGCGTATTGTTATTAAAATTTTAGAGGGTTAGCAAGGTGCTAATTGATGGGCTCCTTACATCATCCTCTCCTTCATATATAGCGTATTTCAGGATGTATACAATGTCAGATATTCGTCAACAAGCTCTGGATTATCATGAATTTCCAGTACCAGGGAAAACGGCTATTTGCCTAACTAAACCTGCTCAATCAAGTCACGATCTTGCTTTAGCATACAGTCCCGGTGTTGCAGAGCCTGTTAGAGAGATTGCTTCTAATCCTGAAAATGCTTATCGATATACCAATAAAGGTAATACCGTTGCGGTTATTACCAACGGCACTGCTATTTTAGGGCTAGGGAATTTAGGTCCATTGGCGTCAAAACCTGTGATGGAAGGCAAATCATTACTATTTAAACGTTTTGCGAATATTGATTCGGTTGATATTGAAGTGAAACATCGCACCACTGAAGACTTTATCAATACTGTTGAGTCGATTGCCGATACGTTTGGTGGCATTAATTTAGAAGACATCAAAGCGCCTGAATGTTTTGAAATTGAACAAGAGCTGATTAAGCGCTGTAATATTCCGGTGTTTCATGATGATCAACATGGCACTGCTATTGTTACGGCTGCAGGTATGTTGAATGCCCTCGAAATTCAGGGCAAAAAAATTGACGATGCTATCTTTGTTTGTTTAGGTGCCGGTGCTGCTGCCATTGCGTGTATGACGATGATCGTTAAATGTGGTGCATTACGTGAAAATGTTTATATGCTCGACAGACAAGGCGTTATCCATACCCGCCGTGAAGATTTAAATGAATATAAAGCCTTATTTGCCAATAATACCGATAAACGCACTCTGCAGGATGTAATAAAAGATGCCGATGTATTTTTAGGGCTATCGGGGGCGGATTTATTAACCGCGGATGATATTGCGTTAATGGCACCTAATCCGGTGATTTTTGCCTGTTCAAATCCTGATCCTGAAATTAAACCTGAATTAGCTCATAACATTCGTAAAGACCTCATTATGGGCACGGGTCGAAGTGACTATCCAAATCAAGTCAATAACGTATTGTGCTTCCCATTTATCTTTAGAGGTGCACTTGATGTGCGCGCTGCGGTCATTAACGATGAGATGAAGTTAGCGGCTGTTTATGCTATCGCAAACCTCGCGAAAGAGCCGGTTCCAGTAGAGGTATTGGCTGCTTATCCCAATGTGTCATCGTTGAGCTTTGGTGCTCAATATGTGCTGCCAAAACCAATGGACCCAAGATTATTGCCGCTGGTTGCTCGAGCAGTATCGCAAGCTGCAATTGATTCTGGTGTGGCTAAAATCACCACATTACCGACAGAATATAAGGTATAAGCTGCTCGGGACTGGGTATCTGCTGCTCTGAGTCTAAATGAATTCATCACATGGTTAACGTAAGGGGCTTGGCCCCTTTTTTTAGCTATCATACCCGTATAAGTAAAAACGATTAGTGAACTTGTTGGCACAATGGTTATACTGGATGAAAATTAACTTGTTAATAAAATAAGTAAATCCAGCAGGATAGCGGATAAATGAAGCTTACCAAGATCCTTACCAAAAAACTGACTAGCTTTTGGCTGCTTTCATTGGCTGCGGTGGCCTTTGTTTTTTTACTGTGCGCGGTAATGGGTTTTACTCAGTTAACCTATACTTTTCAGCAGCAGAAGGTGGCTGAATTAGAGGCCATGTTAGTTGCTGACTATCAACAACATGGCAAAAAACAATTTTCTACTTGGTTACCCCCTTTACTGACTGCTTATAAGGCGGTTGATTTTTCCTTGTCGCATAACAGTCAATTAATTTATCAATTTCATCATGAGCAAGCCTCTGCATCTAAAAGCAGTTTAACTCTTTATAAAAGCTCGCTAAGTAAAGGGCAGTTACTCATGACGATGACTTTACCGCCACCATTTTCGTTACGTAATTTTGGCTGGCATGAGCTCGTTATTCTGCTTATTGGTTTTACTAGCATCGGTTTTTTTGTCCGCTTTGGCTACGGTTGGTATTCCAGAGAGCTAGATGGGATAGAGCAACTCGCCCAGCGCAGTAAGCTCATTCTCGATGGTCATTTAAAACAAGCTGCCGATGTACCTAATAACGGTAAGCCTCGAATGATTAATCGTGCCATCAGTAAATTACTTGCAGAACTCGATGATGCTCATAAAGAACGCGGCCGTTTAGATCAATTTATCCGTAAAGATACTTTTTTAGACAAACAAACCCAAATTGGTAATCCTATATTTTTTCAAAACCGTCTTGATGGATTAAGTCACCATCAAAAAATGGTTGCCCATGGTGTATTGATGCTCATTGAGTTTGATGATGTTGATTTAGTGGAAGACCAATACGGTGAAGGTGGCGTTAAGGCCATGCTTTCATTGACTACAGAAGCCATTACAGCGGTATTAATGCAATATGAAGACAGTATTTTTGCGCGGCGTAGCTACTCACAATTAGCCATTGTTGTACCACAGTTATCTTTGCTTGAAGCCGATCAGTTAGCGCAGCGAATACTCAAAACCTGCATCGCATTGCCTTTTTATGGCATTGGTAATCCTGATAATTTCTTTCATTTAGGATGTGCTTTTTTTAAAGCTGGCGATCTACAGTTACAGCTTGTTGAAGAAGCTGAGATGGCCCTCCGAGCGGCACAACTTCAACGAGTTAATAACTGGTTCATGTACGATAAAGGTGCACTCGATGAGCAAATCGCCAAAGGCTCTGTTCGATGGCGCAGTTTTATTGAAAATGCATTGGTATCAAAACGATTTTTCACCTTACAACAAGCCATTGTAGATAGTGATAATCAAATTATGCACTATGAGATTTTTAGTCGTGCCCGAGATTTACAGGGTAATGATGTGCGCGCCACTCTGTTTATTCCAATGGCTAATAAATGTGGATTGATGCCGCAGATTGAGCGACAAGTATTGGAACAAGTATTTTTTAGGCTAATGTCTGACAACACATCAAGCTACAGTATCAACTTGAGTCTTGATAGTTTGACCAGTAGAGCATTTGTTCGCTGGTTACAATCGACTTTATTAGAGCATCGACCCTTAGCCGCGCGACTGATTTTTGAGGTATCTGAAGACATTATTGTTAAAAATCAGGAAAATACCTCACTAGTTAAGACTCTGGATATGCTGAGGAAAATGGGCGCTAAATTGGCTGTAGATAATGTTGGTCAATCTGTTGTCGGGACTCACTATATTCAGGAGTACCATTTTGATTTAGTGAAATTACATCGCTCTATTGTACGCCGAGTCCATCAACGTTCCGAGAATCAATTATTCATCCGCAGCCTAATTGGCGGCCTTTATCGAGCCGAAGTGAAAGTGATTGCTGAAGGCGTTGAATGTTTCGAAGAATGGCAAACGTTAAAAATTCTCGGTGTAAGTGCTGCACAAGGCGAGTTTTTAGAGCAAAGATCTGAAGTTTAGGTGTTAAAATGCTATGTTTGCTGTAATTGATTGGCCTTATACCTTGTTTATCAAAAGATTACTCTCTATCTTAAACACATATACACTTTGTTAATATATGGCCTGGTTGTTAATTAGTTGTTGTTTTTGCGTTATTATAGCTTGATTTTTTATCGATGTGACTGGTGACACTGGCAATCAAGGCTAAGCAGATTGCCTTAACGTTAGATGCTTAAATAGTAGAGTCATCGTGTCGTTTTTTGATGACATGTCTCTAATACCAATTCTATGAATGAGTGATGTTACACACTTAATATGTTAGCGAATATGGGCAACGCAATGAACAATGGTTTTTTGAGTAAACTCGCCTTTTGGCAAACATCACAGTTGATGGGTAGTGTAGGCGTATTTATCGCCGATAATTCATTGTGGGCTTGTAAACTCCAACAAGGCCAATTAGCACCTGTTATTAGCCAGTTTTTAGTACCAAAAAATAATTGGTCTCAAGCCTTTGAAGCACTAAAAAGCCAGTTTGGTCGAGTTCGAGTGCAATTAGTGCTGTCACATCAGTATTATCAATTGTTACAAGCTGAAAAACCGAATGTTGAGCCAGATGAAGTGACTCAAGCGTTGATCTGGTCTGTGAAAGATATGGTGTCAGAACCTGTGGCCAATATCCATTTAGATTATTTTGAGTCTAGTTTTATTGTCAGTTCAAAAGTGAATGTCGTGGTCAGCAGTCGACAGTTTCTAGCTCAATTGGCCAGTGCTTGTGATGCCAATGGATTAGACATTGCCGGTATCAGCATTGAAGAGTTGGCATTAAGCCATGTTTTAGTTAACGACAATATGGCCCACATGCTGGTGGCTCATTTGCCTGAGCAAGAATTGTTGTTATTAATTGTTAAAGCTGGCGAAGTATTGATGCAACGTCGCGTCAGAGGCTTTAATCATCTGAATAAAGCAACTTTAGAAGAGTTGAAACATGGCTTAGCCGATAATCTCAGTTTGGAGATCCAACGGTCTATGGATTATTTTGAAAGCCAATTACGTCAGGCACCTGTGGGATCAATTAGCATATTGGCAGATGGTGACAATTCATCATTAGCTAATCTCGTTGGTGCTAACTTTAATCAAAAAGTGCTTGCTGTTGCCCACGACGGCGTATCGAACTTACTCGCTCAGTTAGCGTTACAGGAATTAACGCGAGGTGAAGTGTGATAAAAACCGCGGTTAATTTATATACCACTGATCTACTGCCTAAAAAACAAAAGCTAACCTTTGCAAGAATGATGTTGGCTTTGGGCTTATTCTCAGGATGCTGTGCACTACTTTATGCAATTGGTCTGTGGCATAGCCATGATTTGCAAACCTTAAGTGAGCAGGTAAGCAGAGAGAGAAATCGTTTAAATGATCAAAAGACTCAGCTAGAACTGCAAATCGCTGCTCGTCAGCCTGATGCGAACTTAGTTGCAAAGGTCGAGCTTGAACAACAGCGCTTAGATCTTAAAAAACTGTTAAAAGATGAGCTAAGCCAGCGCAATACTCTGATTAGTCAAGGTTACTCCCCAATGTTAACTGACTTGGCAGCAGTGGCGGATGCCAATGTATGGTTGAGCCATATTACCATTGAACAACAAGATACTGATGTTCAGCGCATTGAGTTTGAAGGTTATGGGCGTAATCCACAGAGCGTTCCACTGTGGATAGATAAACTAAAAACCACTTCAACGCTTAAGGGGTATGCGTTTTCAGCGATGACAATGGATCGCGGCGAAGCACAACCACTGGCGTTTAAATTAATCAGCCAGCCCATTGCTAAGGAGCTCGCACAATGAAGCAGCAATGGCTTGTATGGTCGTCAAAATTTAATGAGTTAAGTCAACGTGAGCGTACATTGATTATGTTCGCTTTATTTGTTGTGGTCGGCATGCTGTTGTTTATGCCATTAGAGTCGGTTTGGAAGCAGCAGCAAAGCTTGCAAACTCAGCTTAAAGGATTAGCACAAGAAAATTCAATTTCCTTACAACAAGTGGCTCTCTATGAAGAGCGTTTACAACTTGACCCTAATCAAGATTATCATCAACGGCTAAAGTTGATTACTGAACAAATGCAATTAATTGATGCTGATCTTACTGAGCAAATGGTTGATATGGTTCCTGCGGACTACATGCCAACAGTATTAGCTAACCTGCTGGGTAATGTTAAAGGTGTATCGCTGATTTCATTTGCTTCCATAGCGCCTAAAGCCTTATTAAAAGTGGGCGATGGCAGTAAAGTTAACCTTTACAGCCACGGTATTAAGCTGACGTTACAAGGCGACTACTTCGCGATTTTAGCGTTTATTAAAGCCGTTGAAAGTATGCCGGATAAATTGTACTGGAAACGTTTAGATTATCGTGTTGAATCTCATCCAGATGCGTTAGTTGAATTAGAACTTTACACACTGAGTGTGAATAAGGACTTTATCAGTGTTGCAAAACAAGATTAATGCCAAGGCGTATGCATCCTGCCTAATGATGCTATTAATGTCAGCGGCGAATGCACAAACATTACGTGATCCGACCCTACCGGGTCAGGGGTTTGTGGTTGCGATAACCAAAACCGATAATCAATCTTTAGTGTTAAACAGTATTGTCAGCGGCCAGAATACCTATGCGGTGATTAATAACATCATTCTGTCGGTGGGTGACACAGTTAGTGGCAGTGGCTTACGAGTATCAAAGATTAATAAAGACTACGTCACCTTGTCAGATGGACGAAAACTTCAACTATTTAAGTCGATAACAGAGCGATAGGATAAGAATAAAAATGAATGTGATTAAATACGTTACTCCTCTTATGTCGCTGTGCTTAGTTGCTTGTCAAACGACGGATAGACCTGATCCACAAACCGCAAAAGCAGCCTTGAATGAGTCAAGACAACAAGCTGAAGCGGGTCAAACTATTATGCCACCCCCAGCTGCAATGCCTGAAGATGTTCAGCGTGAGCTTAATGGCGATAATACATTGGGCCAAGCGGCGAGAGCCCTTCCTGCTGAGCGTCGTTTTGACGTGTCAGCAAACGAAGTTGATGCCAGAGTATTTTTCCCCAGCTTAGTCAAAGACACCCCATTAAGTGTGGCGGTTCATCCGGATGTGCAAGGCAACATTTCATTATCATTAAAAGCGGTCACCTTGGCAGAGGTTATTCAAGTCGTTGAAGATATTTACGGTTATGAAGTTAAGCGTGAAGGGCGTATTTTACGTGTTTATCCCGCGGGAATGAGAACCGAAACTTTTCCCTTAAATTATATCTATATGCAGCGTGAAGGTTTGTCATTAACCTCCGTTAGCTCAGGGCGCATTTCAGACCAAAATAATAATTCAAGCAATGGCAGTAATGGCAGTAACAATAGTAATAGCAGCAGTAACAGTAGTAATAGTTCAAATAGTAATAGTGGCAATGGTAATGCTAATAGCAGTGATAATACCAATGGTACTTTTATTCGCTCAACCACTAAGACGGATTTCTGGGGTGAATTACAAGCCACATTAATGTCTATCATGGGTGAAACCGGTGGCGGGCGACAAGTTGTAGTCACTCCTCAAGCCGGTCTGGTTACCGTTCGAGCTTTTCCTGATGAGTTGCGTCAAATTCGAAGTTTCTTACAAATAGCAGAAAGCCATCTACAGCGCCAAGTCATTTTAGAAGCAAAAATTATTGAAGTAACTTTATCGGATGGTTATCAGCAAGGGATCCAGTGGGAGAATGTCTTAGGTCACGCTGGTAATACCAACATTAACTTTAGTACTTCAGCAGGACAGGGGCTAAGTAATGCGATTACGTCTGCCATTGGCGGAGTAACATCGATTAATTTCACTGGAAGTGATTTTAGTTCCATCATTAATTTGCTCGATACTCAAGGTGATGTAGATGTGCTGTCAAGTCCTCGAGTCACCGCATCGAATAACCAAAAAGCAGTGATTAAAGTCGGTAATGATGAATACTTTGTCACGGACGTTTCATCCACCACAGTGGCAGGTACTACTCCGGTAACCACGCCACAAGTTGAACTCACGCCATTTTTCTCTGGTATTGCTTTGGATGTGACCCCGCAGATTGATGAAGATGGCAATGTCATACTGCATGTTCATCCTTCGGTGATTGATGTGACCTCACAAACCAAAGAAATTAAAATCAGCGATTCAACCTTGGAGTTGCCATTAGCGCAAAGTGAGATCCGCGAATCGGATACCGTTATCCGCGCAGCATCTGGTGATGTGGTCGTGATTGGCGGGTTAATGAAGAGTGAGAATATTGAAACTGTGTCTAAAGTGCCATTTTTAGGTGATATTCCTTTTCTGGGTGAAGCATTCACCAGCCGCAGTAAATCTAAAAAGAAAACTGAATTGATTATTATGTTAAAACCAACCGTGGTCGGTGGTGACACATGGAAGGACGAGTTAAAGCGCTCACAAGATTTGATTGAGCGTTGGTATCCTTCAAAGTAGTGAACGTTCACGTTTGGCTTAACATTAACAAGGGATAGCCGGTAATTATGTATTTGCAGCATTTTGGCTTAAGTCAGTTTCCCTTTACGCTGACCCCTAATACCAGTTTCTTTTTTGGGTTGGCGCCGCATGTGGAAGCGTTGCAAGTGCTGCAAACAGCATTAGAAACAGGTGAGGGTTTTATCAAGGTCACTGGAGAAGTGGGTACAGGTAAAACCCTAGTGTGTCGTAAATTGTTGAACGATTTACCCGCTCAATACCATTGTGCATATTTACCCAATCCTTATTTAAATCCTAAGGAGTTACGTTGGGCTGTGGCAGCTGAACTTGGTTTGTCTTTGCCAAATAAAGTCGATCAACAACAACTGACAAGACTTATCCATGAGCGTTTGTTAGCGTTAAATCATCAAGGATTTCATGTGGTATTGGTGTTGGATGAGGCGCAATCGTTACCGGATGAAAGTATTGAAGCATTACGGTTATTTACTAATTTAGAAACCGAAAATCGTAAGTTATTGCAAGTGGTGCTGTTTGGTCAGCCTGAATTAGATCAACGTTTAGCGCAACCTAAGTTTAGGCAGTTACGACAACGTATTACCTTTAGCTATGGTTTACGTCCGTTAACATGGGACGAAATACACGCTTATATTCGATATCGGCTAGCGATTGCGGGTTACCAAGGGCCAGAGTTATTTACTGCCGCGGATATTAAGCGTATTGCCAAAGCTGCTCGTGGCATTCCGCGTTTGGTGAATATTTTGGCACATAAAAGTTTATTGCTATGTTACGGTCAAGGTGAAAAAAAGGTCCGAACTCGGCATTGTTTGGCTGCGATAACCGATACGGAAGATATTAATTTACAACATAAAGTGAGTGTATCTCGGCTCAACATCTTGCTTGTTGTGCTCCTTGCTGCAGTGATGTTGGTTATTGGGTTAAATAGTGACAGTTGTTGTGGTGAATGGGTGACACAAATAAGTGAGATTAAATGAGCGTTATTATCAATATGCTGAAAGATTTAGAACAGCGTCAGCAGCCTGAAACCGATAATCCTTCGACACAAGCTGTGGGTGAATTTGTGCGTCCTCAAATTCAATATCAAACAGTTGCTAAATCACGTTCACCGCTTATTAGTCTCATTGTTGTTGCAGTACTATTGATACCTACTTTGTGGTTTGGTGTGTCAATGTATCGCCAAGCTAATATGCAAATCGCAAATCAACCTAAAGCAATCAGTGACGCTGCTAGCACAGACACTGAATCGTTAACGCTAAGCCAAGCACTTAATCATAACGACCTTGTGACTGAACCCTCTGAGTTATCCTTAAATGCCAGTTCGACAATGACGCCTAAATCTATTGAAGCGTCAAAGCAGCCCGTCAGCGCCGATAGAACTCAAGACAATATGCCTGTTACAAATGAAACATCCTTAACCAATTTGACTCAAGTGGACATAGCATCAAAGGGTGACGCTGAGCAGATTGATACGTCTTCACCCTCGGCACAACAAGCTAGCGAGCGAGAGCCTGAAACGGTCAATAGTCACACCGTAGTCGCCGCCACAGTTGCTAGCAAAACAGCAGCCGATAAGGTCAGTGTATCCAGCGCGAATCAGCCGATATCTGATCAAATTGCACCCAATAACACGACACTGATCAATCCGGTATCGAATAATAATGAGAGCGCTAAAGCCATCACTGCAAAGCAATCATCTGGCTCGTCTGAAGCCGCTGTTGTTGAGAAAAAACCTGCGCAGATGTCGGTAAAAGAGGTCGTTATTAGTAAGGCACAAATGGCACAGTTGCAATACCGTAAAGGAATGGATGCCGAGCAGGCACGGCGACTTGATGATGCCGCCGGTTACTATTTAGAAGCGATCATTTTACAACCGAACTTACACAAAGCGCGTATCCAATTGGTTGAAATTTATTATGCGCAAAATAATATGACTACTGCGATGGGATTACTCGAAAGTGGCATCAGTATGTTTCCGCAACAATGGGAGTTTTATGTGATTTTGTCGCGGATTCAAACCGAAATTAAAGCTTATGATGCTGCATTAGCGACATTAGCGATGATCCCCGATAATTCAACGTGGGCTCGAGATAAATGGATAGCGCAAACCGATTTGGCCCAAACGTCGAAGAACTTTACCCTAGCTGAAGCGGCTTATCGTAACCTATTGGTATCCGAATCGACTCAATCTCGCTGGTGGATGGGGTTAGCTTATGCGCTCGACTCACAAACAAAATACTCACAAGCCGCTCAGGCTTATCGTTCAGCATTAAGCTATGAAGGGTTATCGACTTCAGCCATGACATTTATTGAAAAGCGTTTAGATCAGCTAGGAGAAAACCGATGAAGCCTAAGTTAAAGATGCGGTTAGGAGATCTTCTTGTTCAAGAGCTGATTATTACTGATGTACAGCTACAACAAGCATTAGCGGAGCAGCGCAATTCAGGTAAAAAGCTTGGTCGTACACTGATTGATTTAAACAGTATTACTGAAGATCAGTTACTTAAGTTTTTATCTCAACAACTTAATTTACCGTATTTGGATATTAGTCGTCGCCCAATTGCTGCCGATGTGGTCAATATTCTTCCTGAAGTACAAGCTAGGCGTTATCGTGCCTTAGTGGTAGAAAGTCATGCTGATCATGTGTTAGTGGCCATGAGCGATCCAGCCGACTTACAGGCTATCGATAATATTGAAGTGTTGGTTGCGCCTAAACAGTTAATGATTGCCGTAGCACCAGAACAACAATTACTCGATGCATTTGATAACCTCTACCGTCGCACCGGACAAATCGCCGAAATAGCCGGTAAGCTCGATGAAGAATATGCCGCTGATGACATGTTCGATTTGGCTAATTTAACCCAAAGTGATAGTGATAACGAAACCACAGTGGTCAAGTTATTACAGTCTATTTTCGAAGATGCGGTGCAAATGCGTGCGTCAGATATTCACATTGAACCCGGCGATAAAGTCTTGCGCATCCGCCAACGTATTGATGGTCAATTGCATGAAAACACCCTAAGCGAGGTTAATATTTCATCGGCCCTGGTATTACGGCTGAAACTGATGGCTGGGTTAGATATTTCAGAGAAACGTATGCCACAAGATGGTCGTTTTCATATGGAAATCAAAGGTCATAAAATCGACGTGCGGATGTCGACCATGCCAATTTATCACGGCGAATCTGTGGTGATGCGTTTATTAGATCAGACGACTGGACTGCGCACATTAGATGAAACTGGCATGCCACCGCATATTGTGGCTCGAATTCGTAAACAGATTAAACGCCCTCACGGTATGTTGTTAGTGACCGGGCCAACGGGTAGCGGTAAAACCACCACTTTATACGGTATTTTAAGTGAGCTTAATACGGCTGACAGAAAGATTATCACCGTAGAAGATCCGGTGGAATATCAATTACCACGCATTAACCAAGTTCAAGTTAACCATAAGATTGGTTTAAATTTTTCCAATGTGCTGCGTACCACTCTTCGCCAAGATCCCGACATTATCATGGTTGGCGAAATGCGTGACCAAGAAACCGTTGAAATTGGTCTTCGAGGCGCATTAACCGGTCACTTTGTATTGTCGACCTTGCATACCAATGACGCGGTGACCAGTGCGTTACGATTACTCGATATGGGCGCGGCCAGCTATTTGGTGGCGAGTGCACTGCGCGTTATTATTGCTCAGCGTCTTGTTAGGCGTGTTTGTCATAATTGCGCCATTGATTATCAGCCTTCAGCCGCTGAGCGCAGTTGGCTTAGTAGTGTGACTAAAAAAGATATTAGCAGCGCGACATTTAAAGTCGGCCGTGGTTGTCAAACCTGTAATGGTTCGGGGTATCGTGGCCGAATCGGTATTTTTGAAATACTTGAGCTTGATGAAAACATGATTGACGCCATGCGTACTGGTAATCCTCAAGATTTTGCTCGTGCAGCGCTGCGCAGTCCTAATTTTATCCCACTGGCACATTCTGCGATGGAGTATTTATTCCTTGGTACGACAACACTCGAAGAAGTATCAAAACTGGTTGAAGATGTTAGTGAGTCGACAGTGCCGTTGTCGGAAGATTTGGTTAGTCAACAAGATATTGGGTTGTAACAATGCCAATATATCAATATCGAGGTCGTAACTCACAAGGGCTGGCTGTTAGTGCACAGCTTGAATCTGCTAATGAAAGTGCCGCTGCCGACGCTTTACTTTCTCGTGGAATTATTCCACTGGAATTACGTGAAGTAAAAAATAAGCAATCATTTTCAATGAGCTTATTTCGCAGTAAAGTGTCATTAGAAGAGTTACAAATTTTTAGTCGACAAATGTACTCTTTAACTCGTTCAGGTATTCCCATTTTAAGAGCTATTGCTGGTTTATCTGAAACCACTCATTCCGATCGAATGAAAACAGCCTTAGATGATATTTCAGTTCAGCTCACTTCAGGTCGACCACTGTCTTCGGCAATGAACCTTCATCCAGACATATTTGATTCATTGTTTGTGTCGATGATCCATGTTGGTGAAAATACCGGTAAGTTAGAAGATGCCTTTATCCAGTTATCTGGCTATATCGAGCGTGAGCAAGAAACACGTCGACGGATTAAAGCGGCAATGCGTTATCCCATGTTTGTGTTGATCGCCATTACCATCGCAATGATTATTCTCAATATTATGGTTATCCCTAAATTTGCCGATATGTTCTCTCGTTTCGGCGCAGAGTTGCCATGGGCAACAAAAATATTAATTGCTACGTCTAATCTGTTTGTTAATTTCTGGCCTCATATGATAGTGCTGTTAATTGCTGTGGTAGTGGCAATTCGGTATTGGCATCATTCCGAAAAGGGTGAGAAGCAATGGGATTTATGGAAACTGCATATTCCTGTGGTGGGTTCTATTATTGAGCGCTCAACGTTATCGCGTTATTGTCGCTGTTTTTCGATGATGCTCAGTGCTGGTGTGCCTATGACTCAAGCATTAAGTTTGGTTGCTGATGCGGTCGATAATGCTTATATGCATGATAAAATTGTCTCGATGCGCCATGGTATTGAATCAGGCGAGTCAATGCTCAGAGTATCTAATAGCAGTCAATTATTCACTCCGTTAGTATTGCAAATGGTGGCGGTTGGCGAAGAGACGGGGCAAATCGATCAACTATTAAATGACGCTGCTGATTTTTATGAAGGTGAGGTCGATTATGATTTAAAAAATCTGACGGCTAAATTAGAGCCTATTCTTATTGCGTTTGTCGCTGGCATTGTCTTGATACTGGCACTGGGTATTTATCTGCCTATGTGGGATATGCTTAATGTGGTCAAAGGCGGTTAGCATATAATGCAAGTTATTCATTGGGTACTGGCATGTTGAGCCAACAAAAAGCAGATGATGACCTGATTAAAGTGTATGGGCGAGTCATTGCTATTGTGGTGGTGTTAGTACTGTTGAGCATTGTTGGCATACGTTCTTTTAATTCCACCTCCAATATCGGTGGCCGTGGTTTAGAGTTTGAACATAATCGTTTTTTAAATGTCTTAGCTATGGTGCGCAGTCAATGGTTAGCTTCTGGCAGGCCACACCGGATGCAATTATCTTGGCATAACAAGGTGCCTAATGTGACACCAAGTAAGGTCGCAGATGACAATCTTGATTCAGACTCACAAGCTAACACTATCAGAAATGATAAGATTAACGACGATTTTGATGCCGATTTAGTCGGTACCGATAACTGGGTGTCTTTATCTAACCAAGGTTGGCCAATTATTGATACCAATGATGTACAAGGTTGTGCACAGTTGTGGGCGCAGTTATTGGCCAATAATGTTCAAGAGCTCAATATTGCGGTAGATTATCAGTCTGATGATCATGTGTGTCGCTATTATTCAAATAACAAAGCCAGTTTGAGTTATCAGCTCCAGACGGGCAGAGTCATTTTTTTGATGAGTGACAGATAAAATTTGTATCATCCATGTTAAAATTTAAATAAGCTGCTAATATCAGTGAAGTTATCGCTGAACCAGTATGTTTCCCTGTTGTAGGCACTATAGAGAAGAGTAAGATATTATGAAATTGAAACAACAAGGTTTTTCATTGATCGAGTTGGTCATTGTTATTGTTATTCTCGGTTTATTGGCTGCAACGGCAATTCCGCGTTTTTTGAATGTCACCGATGATGCTGAAGACGCCAGTGTCGATGGCGTTGCTGGTGGTTTAGCCACCGCAGTGAGTTTTGTGCGTGCACAATGGGAAGTTGATGGTCGCCGGAATAGTAATGTGATTTTAGACGGGACGAATGTGTCGTTAGATACGCGGTTTGGTTTTCCTACCGGGACCACCAACACCGATGCAACAGCCATGACAAATGAAACATGTCAGGAAGTATTTAATGCAGTGTTACAAAACGCACCTAGAAATGTGCTTTTTAACCAAGATGCTCGTCAACAACGTTACACCGTAAGAATGCAAAACGGTGTCGGTGGTTCATCTACGAGTATTGATGGCCAAATCGTTGCAGGGCTTGATTTGTGCGTTTATCATCAAGTTGCGACGTTAGCGCTTAATCAAACATCGGGAGTCGCAACACCCACTCCAGATTTAGATACCGTCGGTGCAAACGGAATTACATACAATGCCGGTACGGGTCAGGTCGTATCATTTACTAACAACTAATTTGATTTACTTATTTATTTTCTATAGAGGTTATTTAATATGCAAAAACAACAAGGTTTTACATTAATCGAATTAGTGGTTGTGATCATTATTCTCGGTATTTTAGCGGTAACAGCAGCGCCTAAGTTTATCAATCTTCAAGGTGATGCTCGTGTGTCTGCGTTACAAGGTTTAAAAGCGGCAATTCAAGGTGCAAACACCTTAGTTTATTCAAAAGCAGCATTAGCTGGTAAAGAACAAGCGACTGGGGCCACAGTGACTTTAACTGGCTCCTCAACGGCTACTCCAGCGACTAATATTGATGTAACAACTGATTATGGTTATTTGACCACTGCACTAGTTAATTTTCAAAATGCAATTGATTTAAGCGTTTCTGCTGGAACAGATCCTAACGCGACTGGCATTACTACTGATTGGGTTTTTGATGTTGCAACTGGGAAATTTTGGCAAGCAGGTGCACCATCAACTTGTACTTTCACTTATACCTCAGCTACAGCAACGGCTCTTCCTTCGTACAGTCCAATGCCTGCAGCATCAGATTGTTAATGAGTGTTAAGAGAGAAAACCTGCTTAGGCAGGTTTTTTTTTGAATATTTTGAGTTAAAAAAGAGATTAATTGACTCACTTGGTTTTTCTGTAAAACGGTACAAGGTAATAAATAAACAGACAGTATTGGCTGTATTTGCCATACTAGATAAACTAGTATAAGTCTATGACACTACTACGGTTTAATGCTGTTAGGTGTCGAAGTGTTCAACGGATACAATGAGGACATCACTCTGTGAGTCAACAACGCAACATTCAGCTAGGGTTTACCTTGGTTGAATTGGTTACCACCATGATTGTGATTGGTATTATTGCCGTGACTGTGTTGCCACGTCTGTTGTCTGACTCTTCTTATAGCGCCTACAGTTTACGTAATGAATTTATCAGTGAATTACGTCAAGTCCAGCTTAAAGCAATGCAAAATACCGATCAGTGTTATCAAATTGATGTGACAGCAAGCGGATATACTTTGCGCCATTTTAGCGGAAGAACCGCTAGCTTATGCACAAACCAAGTTCGTATAGAGCAATCACAAACCTTCAGCGGTGGTGCCTATATCGCGTTAGCCAGTAATGCGAGTCAGGCTTTTTCAATCACCTTTGACGAGCAGGGCCGTATAGTATCACCAGCGTGTTCAGGTAATTGCTTTAATGCTGTTGCAGATGAAACCTTAGCTATTGCGGTTGAATCAGAGGGGTATATTTATGCTCAGTAAGTCGCAATTGTGTCAACATGATCATCATCAACAACGCTTGCCACTATCTCGACGTCAGCGTGGCTTTACCCTGATTGAACTCGTTATCGGTATGATAGTGATTGGCATCGCGATTGTAATGATCACTAGCATGTTGTTCCCTCAAGCAGATAGAGCTGCGATGACATTACAAAGAGTGCGCTCCGCTGAGTTGGCGCATTCGGTTATTAATGAGATTTGGGGCAAGCGTTATGATCAAAAGACCAATCCCAATGGTGGTGTTCCGGCGTGCAATGCTCCTACTGGGGAAGTTTGTACCGCGGCCAGTTCCCTAGGTCCTGATGGTGAAGACCGCGATGATTTCAACGATGTTGATGATTATGATGGGTTAGATCAAACACAAAACATGCTCAACTCAAGCCAAACCTATGCCCAAGCTTATCCCAATTATCGCTTGAACGTGTCAGTAGCCTATCTTGACTCGTCAACGCAGGCGCAAAAATTAATTACTGTAGACGTTACAACCCCTGCTGGTGAAGTGATCACTTACCAAGCGGTAAGGAGTAACTACTAATGCAGCAGTATCGCCATCCAAAAATAGCGGGATTTACCTTAATTGAAATGGTTACGGTTATTTTAATTTTAGGGATTATTGTGGTTGGAATAAGCAGTTTTGTTGTTTTTGGTACTCGCATTTTTGTTGAATCAAGCGCAGTTGATCAGGTACTCAGTCAAAGCCGTTTTGGCATTGAACGGATGACCCGCGATATTCGCCGCGCAGTGCCCAATAGTATGCGAGTGCTAACAGCGACTGATGGCAGTTATCAATGCCTGGAATTATTACCTATTAGTGCCAGTACATCGTATATTGATGCGCCGTTTTTCCCGCAATCAGTGCAAAATACGTTAACCGCGATTAAAAGTGTTCGTTCAATTAATGCTGCTCAATCAGTGCTGATTTACCCTTTAACCGCTAGCGAGGTTTATAATGCTCAAGGATTAACAGCAAAGCGTTTTCTGGTGCAAAGTGTGGCTGAAAGCGGAGATCTCCTGACGATTACCTTAACCCAAAGTATTCGCTTTACCGAAGCGTCGCCATTAAAACGCTTGTATGTTGCCCAGAGCCCACTCAGTTACTGTTTTATTAACACCGCGGGTAATGTTGATTTACGCTTATACCAACAATATGGCTATAAGGCTGTGCAGCCCTCTCCAGCGGATATGGGGAATGGCGTCTTGATGGCACAAAATATTACTAATACTTTAACCATTAATCCGGCAATCATTTTAACGCCAGCAACATTAGTGACTAATGCTATAGTGCATTTACAGCCTAGATTTAGGGTGAATGGCGAAACATTTCAATATCAACATCAAGTGCAGGTGATGAATGTACCCTAAACTGAAATTGCCGCAATATTCTCAACAAGGCAGTGCATTAATCATTGGTATTTTTGTGCTGACAGTGATGTTTTTGCTGGCGGCGAGTTTAATCCGCATTGTTAGCGATGCCGATGAGTCGGTTAATATGGAAGTCTGGGGGACTCGAGCTTTATTTAGTGCCAATAGTGGCGCTGATGCGGCTCTGTCTCAGTTGTTCCCCCTTAGTGGTGTTAATGGAAGTTGTAGC
>NZ_JACJER010000140.1:0-11405 GCF_014164185.1 Shewanella sp. SG44-6
CACCACTGCTGCAATAATAGCCCAAAGTGACCGCTTACTCAGCTGACGTGGATTGAGCGCCCCCATGTTATTCGAGGTCATTATGCTTGCTCCTTATTAAGTGGTCTGTTCACTTGACCGCTTTCAACCATAGCGCTCATTTCAGCCCCATTTTCAGTGATATTATGAGGCTTATTTTTACGCTTACCGCTAGTATTTTTACTTATGGCAAATCTGAGCATTAGTAATACTATGCCGCTGGCCATTAGCCATAGAGATTTATCAAACAAGTCGATATGGAGTGAGTAATAATACATGCCGATAAAGGCGAGTAGGGCACATACCGAAATGATGACTAATTTTCGTTCGTTGTAAAAATAGCCCAGCAGGAGCATCAATACTGCGGCGCTTAATCCGCTCATGACGATGGAAAGTAGGCCGATTAATATTGTCGCGAGGATCACCATCAACTTGTTGCGAGGACGCACAGTAACAACTCGATTGGTATTGCTATCGGTAGTTAAATTGAGCAGGTTAACAATGTGATTAATCAGCCATAGCGTAGATAATAAGCTTATTGTAACGGCCAGATAGTCACTGATGCTGGAGTTAAATGCCATTAATACGCTGGGTCTTTCTATGATATCGCCCATATCAGATAACATGAAATTGGCGAGGAGCAAATTAATAGCAATGGCATAACCTAACATTCTAAGACGCTGATAATACTGCGGCCATCGATAAACGTGCGACCAGATAAGCACTAAACTCAGCAGCAATAATGGCAATATTAATAGCGTGACCTGGTTAACCACTAAGATAGCTAAAAAGCTAGGCACCATGGCTAATGCAGCCACAAATTGGTTGGTTTTATGAGGAATGATAATCCAGTGAATCATAAACGTGACCAGGTAAATCAGTGCAATCAGGGTCTCATTACTAGATTCTAGCCATTCGTAAATCCCCAAAAGCCACATTATTTGTCCGCTTAAGCTAAATGCAAATACCATCTGCAGAATAAACTCTTGCCGATTGGCGCCCAGACGGTAATAAACTAAACAGCTTAGACTTAGTGCGGCACCAAGGCCGATAAACGATTGGTCGATATCGCCAATGATGGATCCACTGACTAGCACACAGGCCAATAAAAACAGCGCCGCAACCCAGCCGCCAATAATTTGCATGGCAATAATGTACCAAGGGCTGGCCAGTGTGGTTTCTGGTGTTGTATTAGTGTTTACAAGTTGGTGGTTAACCAGCGTTTGCCATAATGCCGTGGCGTTGAGGTTACTCATCGGTGGCAACCTCACTTTTAACATCACTATTGTTCGCGTCTTTATGCTCAAGACTTGCCATTTCGCTGAACTGTTTCTGCCATTTTTTTAGCCAATATAAGCTGCCACTGGTTACACCTACGACTACCATAGCAATCAGAAAAAAACTCGCTATTGAGTCGTTAGATTCTATTAGCGCTCTTGAAAGTAGTGACACAATAGCAGCGCTGATACTGGTTAATACCAGGGCAAGTGGATATAAGGCGGGGGCGCGATAACGGTACCATATAAATAAGCTAGTCAGGGTGAGTAGGTAAAGTAACGCATAATAAACAGCATGTTTGCTGGCTTCATACTGATAGTTTAAGTCAAAAATGACCCAAATGATTAGCCAGGTAAATGCACTAACGCTAGCAAGTAAACTGCTTTTTTCAACCATGGGGCAGTTAAAGCGTAATTGACCTGGCCATTTGCAGCGTTTAGCTGTGGTAAATGCTAGGTGGATGACTAAGTTCGTTACGCCAAAAATAGCGATTTGTTGGATGTCTTCCTGTAAAAAACTAAACACAGAAGCAAAGGATTGAAGATATAGTCCTTGGCTTATATTGATTAAGACCACCAGCAGTAACCACAACAGATCAAAGCCTGCGATGTAGGCAAAGGGTAAAATTAACACTGCCCAAATAGCAAATAGTTGCCAAGGATCTGCGCCGGTTTGGTATGTTTGTCCCACCAGGGCCAGTAATGCCCCAAGCATGATGCTGGCACCGAGTAACATGGCATTGGGCAAGCTCCAGCCATAAACATTTTGGCTCTGTTGTTTAAGAGGTTTTTGCGGTGAATGCTGCTTTTTTTGCATGCGGTTAATCAGATAAAACCCACTAATAAACAGAGCAAATAACCCTTCGACTATGGCAAATTTACTCAGGTGCGCTAGTGCGTCCCAATTGAACGCCATGAAAAATATCATCCCAGCGCTAAGTAGCAATACCCCAAGATAGAGTAATATATTGGCAATTAATTGTTGCCAATTTTCTGTGTTTGGGTGTGGATAAGCTACTAACATTGCAGCTTTAAGGTTTGTGGGCTCGATTTTGTTGTCTAAAAACCATTGCCATATGTGTGAACGTTTTTCAATCATCCTTGTTCGTTATCCTTTTTCTGAATCAATAGCCGTCCAAGTTTGCTCGTACTAACTCTAATTCAAGCTCACGTTATTGATATGCAATTTAAAGCTATGGAAAAATCAAACATCGTTTTAAACATAGCTCATCTGCTTAGCACTTTTCATTAATATTAGCCCTTATCATGAGAGCTTAAACTTGGACTCTTGCCTGACAGATGGCATCGCGAGTGTTGTGTAAACAGTAACCGATATTGATTGCGGCTATCAACGACTATTTGCCGATACGATACTGATTTTGCTATTAATATCATCACAGCTGCCGGCGCATGGTCTCTGGAGTAGGCAACAAAATGGCAGCAATAGCTTTTATACCTCATATGCGTTACCTGCCGATCTTTAACACTGCGCTGATGTGCATGAGGTTACTGATTAAATCCGTTTTTAAGCCATTGATGAGACATCATTTATATTGGTATCTTTTAGTGGCGACTCACATTTATAGCAGTCGCTATTGAGCATCAGGCTGGTATTGCCTACAATAGCGCACGTTTTATTAACTACAGCACAAGACAATGAACGACACTACAGCTAAACCTGCTTTACCTGATCGCCTTAGCGTTAATCCACGTAGCCCACATCATGTGGAAGCCGTTTTCGAACACGAGATTGGTATTTTACTTAATGGCAAAGAGCGTAATGATGTTGAAGAATATTGCATCAGCGAAGGTTGGGTAAAAGTTGCCTCGCACAAAGCATTAGATCGTCGCGGCCAACCGCTTACGATGACAGTAAAAGGCAAGGTTGAAGCGTTCTATAAGTAGAACTGAGCATTATCTCTGAGCCTATTTATTCACTGTGTAAAAAAGCGAACCTGAGAGGGTTCGCTTTTTTGTTAGGTGCTGTAGCTATATTTTACCGCGGCGATGGCTTCTATTCCATAGCTTGGTGCTGTGTTAAAGCCCATTACCTGAGTATATGTTGACTCGTTTACTCATGCTCAAAAACACAGTTGCTTAACACTCTTTATGGCTAAGCATAGCCTTTACTCAAGTCATACAAACGATTTGATAACTCTGAAGACGAACTACTGACATTCGCTAATTCAAGCGCATCTTTAGCATTTAAGTCATTACTGACTCTAATGTTTTCGGCTAGTTGGTTAATTTCGCCCGATACGCTTGATTGTTCACTGGCGGCCATCGCGATATGCGAGGTACTGCTACTGATGTCACTAAATACTTCAATAATTTCGTTAAACCCTGCAATTACTTTTTCTGATCGAGCTAAAGATTCTACGGATAAGGACTGTGAACTGACGATGATGTTCACGCCCTGACTAGCCGATGTTTGCAGCTGCGCGATCATCGCTTCAATCTTACTAGCTGACTCTTGAGAGCGGCCTGCGAGGGTTCTTACTTCATCGGCAACCACCGCAAATCCGCGCCCTTGTTCACCCGCTCTAGCGGCTTCAATGGCGGCATTCAATGCTAACAAATTGGTTTGCTCTGAAATACTCTTAATCACATCTAACATGGTTCCCATTTGCTGGGAGTCAGAAGCAAGACGATTAATAATATCGGCTGTTTTTTGGAGTACTTGTGACAGCTCTTGGTTAGCTTTACTGTTTTCTTCGACATCAACCATGCGCCGTTGAATAAGCCCTTGGGATTCGTCGACGGTTTCTGATGTTGATTTTGTGTTTCGTGCCACTTCGGCAGCGCTGGCAGACATTTCAGTGATGGCCGCTGCAAGCATGTGGTTTTCTGTGAGTTGTGATTCTGCCCGCTGTTTTAGCATAGAAGACATTTCATTGAGCTGTTTGGCTCTATCTTTGGCTTCTACCGCTTCGTTTGCTATTTGTCCAAGCAAGCCTTTGAGATGTTCACTATATTGATTAACCGCTTGTTTTAATTTACCTATTTCATCATAACGATCTATCTTGAGCGTTGCAGCAGAACCGCCACTGATTAACATGCGAATTTGCGCAGTGGTCTCATTGACCCATTGCATCACTTTGTTAGCATTAAAAATTAGAATACCAACAAAGAACAGCAGCATGGGAATGAGCGTCGCATATAAACTAAAGCTTAAGTCGCTGATAGGTTTTTGGATAATGGGATCAGGCAAAACAATACCAATTTTCATGCCTTCTTCGGCCATGTCCATTATTGCCAACATAGAACCACTGTCTTCCACTACGCCCTCTGGTAAGTGGATAATGGTCTGGCCGCTGTTGATTGCGCTCAACAGCGGCTGAAGGCTGCTATCTTGGGCGGCGACCTCACTGAATTTTTTCATATCAAGTGATGATGAGCGAATACTTGGAAAGCTGATTATTTGATTGTTTTGGCCCAATACAAAGTTAAAACCGCCTGACTCTTGGTTTTGGCGCTTAAATAATTTATCTAAACCCGCTAGCATTAAATCAACGGTTGCGACGCCCCAAAACTTACCTGCTCGATTGATCGCGACAGTACAGGTCACCATAGCAGTGCCACTGACAGGGTCTTCATAAGCTTCAGACCAACCACACTGTCCGGTTTTAAGTGAACGCCCAGCGATATACCAAGCTTCATTGTGATAGCCTGGACCATCAGGTTTATTGTAATCATCAATTTTGTCTAATTGCCCTGAAGCATTGCGTGCCCAAAAAAAGGACTTTAAGGCCACACCAGAGCTAAACGCATTAGGTTCTGGCCAAATACCACCACCAGCGATATTGCCATTGCCAAATTGGTCAATAATTTTGGGAAATAACGCGCTAAATTGCTGCTCGTCTAAGGGTAAGGTTTCTGCTAATGAGGCTAAGCTTTGGGTTAGCACCGAACCTTTGCTTAGTTCAATTCTAACCTCGTTAACACTGGCTGAAATACGCAGTAACTCTTTCTTTTCAACTTCTTTTTGAATTACCGGTAATGCTAAGGTCTGCATTACAATATAAATAAGCATAATCACTGTGACTAATAAGCCCACACTAAGATACTTTGCTTTTTGTGCAATTAATAACGTTTGCTTTTCCATAAAAGGGTTACCCTGCGCGAGCTCGCTGAACCAAATGTTACTTTAACTTTAGTCTAGGTTGTTGGGTTTATGTTAATACTTTAGTTACTATTTTTTACATTTATTGTTATATCGTCATCGACAACTGCCACGCTTAAGTCAACCTTGCCAAGGGGGTGTTACTTTTTAGCGCATATTCAGCCGTTGTGCTTGCCTTAGCGTTAAACCACTTAGCCGCATCATATGGCTGTAATTTTCGAATTTGAGATTTGAGATGGGGATGGTGTTTAATGGCAAAGAGCGGACAGATGTTGAAGCAGATTGCAGTAATAAAGGTTGAGTAAACGTCGCCTCGAAAGCATTAGATCGTCGGTGCCAACCGCTTAAGATGACACCGACTTTACGTAAGGCTTATTCCATCTTCACTAAGTGCTGAAAACAACAGGCTAGCCATCATGACGGACCTGATATTTATTCACGGAATATTTTTTAACTTTATATACATGAAATATAATAGTTTATTGCTATTTTGTTATTATAACTAATTAGTCTGTTGTAACAGAAATAGCGAGTTCAAAGGTAGTGTCTGTTCATCATGTATTTCATTCCTTTATCTGTAAACAATCTCTGCCAAGCATTACAGTGCTTAAACACTGGATGTTGCCCATCATGACTTTCATTCATGTTGAATAGCTGTAGAATCCGCGCCTTGTTTTACCGCTAACCAATATTTGTGTATTTATGATGATAGATCTGGCTTTGCTGCCTTTATATTTAACCACTGTGGTCGCGTTATTGTTAATCCCTGGACCTGACATGCTGTTGATCGCCAGTTCGAGTTTGAGCTATGGTCGCAAAGTGGGTGTGTATGCCAGCTTTGGTAATGCGACTTCTGGTTTAATTTTAACCTTGCTTGCAGCTATGGGCGTTTCTGCTCTTGTGGCGATGAATCCAATTGCGTTAGAGCTGTTAAGGGTATTGGGCGGAGCGTATTTATTGAAAATGGGCTGGGATTGCATGCGCAGTGGTGCCAGCGATGCGCCCGAGTTTAGCCAGCAAGGTAATGTCGCTAAACTACTTTATCGTCGTGCGGTGCTGAGCAATTTACTTAATCCTAAAGCACTGATCTTTTTTGTGTTGTTTCTGCCCCAGTTTGTTTCTACCCAACTCACTGCCAGTTCAGGTGAACAGATGCTGGCACTCGGTTTACTGCTGAACGTAATGGGCTTGACGTTCAATTTGCTGTTGGTGGCATTAGTGGGCAGTTTGGGCAAACCATTGCTGAAAAATGAAAAGTTTCGTGCTTATCAAAATAAGTTTATGGGGATAATATTTTTTGCTTTAGCCATTTGGTTACTGGCATCGCAAGTGCAGAGTATTGCTTAACCTTTACGGTTGAAAGAGGCCATTAACTAAAAACCACGGTCATTAGCCGTGGTTTTTTGATCTTATTGCTGGCGCATTCACATCGATAATGCATTTGGTGAGCGAAGGTTTATCGTTATGATTCACTTTTAGCGAGTTTAATCGCCGCTATCTCTTTTTCAACCGCGGCTACCACGGCATGAGGGCTGCTCAGGTATTGTGAGTGGTCGATAAAAATGGCGTTATCATTAACTGTCATCACCAATACGGGAAAACCAGTGGTACCAATGATTTGTTGAATTTCTTCTATGCCTTCCAGTACGTATTCTGCATCCATACTGAGCTCATCTTTAAACACTTTATTTGATGGTGATAGCTTAAATTTTTCGACGATGTCATTAAAGTCGTGTTTATTACTAAGCGGGTTACCTTCAATGAAATGAGCTCTTTGTAGCGCATTGAGCACAGCTAATTGCTTGTCAGCTTGTTTGCCCTCTAACCAGGCCATAAAGTTTGCGGTTTTGATTGAGCTTTTAGGGCTGTTTGCGTAGCGAATATGGTCGCGACCAAATTTAAGTCCACTTATTTTTGCCGCTGCTTGCATTTGTTCTTCGCCAGCACTGTCTTTGCCGATGTAATGCGCACTGTGTAATAAGTGAATATTCATTTCTGGATAGGCTTGTTGCAATGCGTTCACCAAAGGTGTGGCGGCATAGCTCCAAGGGCAATGTGAGTCGTAGATAAAATAAAGCTCAGTGGTCATTAAATGAATTCTTGTTTGTGATCCTATGTGTTGATCCTAAATAGTTTATGGGCATTATACAATCATTGAATCTGAGCGCATTGAGCCAGAATGGCCTTATCTATTATCATTGTGTGTACATTGCCTCTAGGTAATGGTCTAACATAACTAGTTATTGTTCTGCTAACATCCTATTTTTATTGAATTAAAATCTTAAATTTATTCTTAAGAAATCGAGAAACGCACTCTATGAGTGGACATTGGTTATCCATAAATACAATGACAGATATTGATGATATTGTTCAATAGATATGTAATGTCATACGTGAGCTGAGCATCAGTAGTCTAGTATAAATCCTGTTATTTTTTAAATGTTACAGTTATTTACAGGCTCATCGCTGTCCGTTTTTAATGCTCATACGTATAGATAACCCAGAGGCTTAACGATTTATATTTTTAAGCCGATGACTTTTATGTAGCGAGTAATCACTTGATGGTGACGTTCAAGTGATTTTTATGGACAGTAAATGATTATGATTAAGCCAATTTATTTTATTGCTGCACTACTAGTTTCATTATCAAGTCATGCTGACACGACAAGCAGGGTTAACACTTTAGGCGATATGTTCACTTGGCCAGGCGGGAGCAAGTTAGCCGTTAGTCTGTCTTATGATGATGCGCTTAATAGCCAATTAGATAATGTGATCCCCGCGCTAGATAAATATAATCTAAAGGCGTCTTTTTATGTGGTTGCCAACTCTCCGGTTATGAATGCGAGGCTAGATGAATGGCGTGCAGCAGCTAACAATGGCCATGAGCTTGGCAATCACAGTGTTTATCATCCTTGTCGAGCGTCATTACCGAACAGAGATTGGGTAGAAGCGCATCATGATCTTGATCATTACAGCATGGCGCAGATGATTGAAGAACTTGAAGTCGCCAATACTTTTTTAAAGGCCATTGATGGTCAATCCGAACGGACTTATACGGTGCCTTGTGGCGATATGGTGATTGGCGCTGATGTGTTAAGTAGCCAACAATACCTGAGTCAGCTTAATGAGCTATTTACTGCGGTGAAAGGACAGGGGAAAGATTCTCGATTTTCACTGATATTGTTTCCAGAAGGCCAAAGTGGCAAAGAGCTTATAGATTATATTCGCCATATTCCTGCAGATATTTTATTAGTAAACATTATATTTCATGGGGTTGGAGGAGATTATTTATCTGTGTCATCGGAGGCTCACTCTGAGTTATTAACCTTCTTAGCCAATAACCGGGATTCTTATTATGTGGATTCATACATCAACTTGATGAAATATGCCCACAGTAAGCTGTAATAGTTTAATCATTTGATTGTCGTCAAGAGAGTATAGATGACAGGTTGATAAGCCTCATAGTTTACTTATAACTCTGCGGTTATTTCAAGTGGATCAAAACTCTATCAAGTCGTGCTTAATACTTATTAAACAGTGGTGCAGAATATTTAAGCCAAATACTAGACTCAATTAATCGTTATTAGTGGATGTACTGAGTTGATGCATCAATCCACCAATGCTTGCGGATCAGGGGCGCGCATACGATCCCACCATTCTTTGTTGGCAACAATTTGGCCTTGATCATCAATGGCTGGGTAGGGAATTTGCTTGCGTCGACAGGCTTTGGCGTAAACTGGATGCCCTTGTTCAAACAACATAGTTTGGCAATAAGCGTGATCAAGTTTGCGGCTGCCGTACATATCGGCTTGCTCACGTTGGCGCTGGGCTTCATACATGACTAATGCTGCCGCTACAGACACATTAAGCGACTGCACCATGCCTCGCATGGGGATGATGATGTGTTGATCGGCCGCTGCAATCGCTTCTGCGCTCACACCATCACGTTCGTTACCCATCACGATAGCGGTAGGTTTGGTGTAATCAATTTCACGAAAATCCACGGCCGTGTTTGAAAAGGTCGTCGTAAGTACCTGCATTTTTTGTGCTTTAAAAACCTGATGAGCTTCTGCAAACGTGTAATGCTTAATCGTATTAACCCACTGTTGGCTACCTGAAGCGGTATTACCTGATACTCGCATATCGATATCTGGCCATACGGCATGAATTTCATGAATACCGACACAATCAGCAGAGCGAAGAACCGCAGCAATATTATTGGTCATATGCACTTTATCAAGGCAAATCGTTAAGTCGACTTGGCGATTATCCAGCATCTGGTTTATTCGGGCAAAACGTTCTGGGCTCATGGGGTAACTCTAGTTGATTTTTCACTCTATTTAACCTTTGCTTGCCGCACAAAATGCGTTCAATGCAACGAATAAATGAGTAATATTGACAGTAAGATGATTATTTCGGCTGGTATTATAGCGCTAAAATGCCAGTGCTAAAAAGTCATTCATCGCGGTAACACCAAGACTTGCCGATTAATGTAGGCAATAATCACAAGATCGCATTTTTAATGTATGGTGATAAGTAATAGGTAAATAACTGTTTTTAGCTAACTAAACTCATTTAAGCTAATGATAATAACAAGTAGATTTTACAGCAGGCCATGACTGAAGATATTACCATCCAATTACCTTCACTTATTCATCGAATCGGCGGTGAAAAAGCTAAGCAAGCCAGAGAGATTGCGTTGCAATATCAGTGTGATGTTAAGCGCGTGCGCCGTTCTCGAAATTGGGCCATTACAGGCGAGGCTATAAGTATTCAATCGTTTATAGAGCGATTAAAAACTGACAATGATGCTGGCTTTGGTTATCTAATTCAAAAAATTGCTACAGCGTTACTGGGTCATGCCGACAAGTTAGAGCCATTAGACATAAAGCTTAGGCGTTTAATTCGAGAGAATCCTAATTTGACTTTAGGCGAGCTAATCCAGCTTACCCAGTGCACGTTAGCTGAGGCGAGAGTGGCTCGTTTTCACGTTGACTGTTGATTATTTCAACCGTGTGCTTTCACTTTTTATGCTGAAGGAATGCAATCTTTTTGATGGTAAACATTGCTGTGGTTTGGGGCTGGAATCGCACGTATTAGTATATTTTCGCTACAAGTTAATCAGATTATCTTGGTATTGCAGTGGGTATAGTTGAGGCATAGATAAGATCGCAGAAACAAGACCTTTGTGTTGATCCATATGCCCTTGGATAGAAGATTTACAGTATTAATGTGAGCTTTAAATGGTAAACATAAATAAAAGGTGTAACGCAATTT
Organism: Shewanella sp. SG44-6; assembly: GCF_014164185.1. Taxonomy (NCBI): domain Bacteria; kingdom Pseudomonadati; phylum Pseudomonadota; class Gammaproteobacteria; order Alteromonadales; family Shewanellaceae; genus Shewanella; species Shewanella sp. SG44-6. The sequence continues at coordinate 10,696 of NZ_JACJER010000140.1, forward strand.
GCATTACACCTTGATGACTATTATTTTTTAAGTCGCTGACGTTTTAAGCTGTCTAGTTATGCTTAAAAACGATATTCAACCCCGATACTCGCTTGTTTGAAATCTGTTTCTGTATCGGAACCGTTAGTAACATTATCTAGGTTAATTTCTGCGTCATACCAAGTGTACTCGGCATTAATTAAAAAACGGTCTGTTACTTTAAACCCGACACCAGCACCGGCAAATACACCTTCATCATCTTTATTACCAGACAACCCGACCACATCATAGTCAGTGGAATACCATAATTGGCCGCCTTTGGCATACAATTCTACTCGATCAGTAATTGGCAGTGTGACTTTTAGGCCTGCGGTATAACCATCTGTTTCAGCACGAGATAAGTTGTTGCCGTAATGACCAAAATCAATATAGCTACCTTCTAGAGCTAAGTATTTATTGAAGCGATAACCTACTAAGCCCTGGAGCACATCATTGTCGTCGTCAAACTCATCATCTCCATCGACTTTCAGGTAACCATAATTAGCGCCGACATAAACACCATTTTCTGCCACATCATTTTTTAAGTCATCAGCTTGAGAATAAGCACTAAAAGATGCTAATGAAATTAGTCCAGCTAAAGTAACAATAGTATTTCTCATAAGGTACTCCTAGTTAATTACGTAAATACATCTAGTACTCTACAAAACGGATGCCAACTTTATAAAAACAAT
>NZ_JACJER010000141.1:0-10719 GCF_014164185.1 Shewanella sp. SG44-6
ACCTTGGTATCCTATCTCTGCGCCATTATTGACAGAGCATCTTTCTGCTGCGATCGATGGTTATCCGTATCGCGCTAAAGCCTGGATTAACCATATGGCCAATCCAATGTATGGAGTTCCTGGTTTAAAGAATTTACTTGAGGATAAACTTAAAGACCCCAATCAACTTGGGCTTATTGTGTCGGTTGATGCTTTTATTAACGAAACAACGGCACTGTCGGATTACATTGTCCCAGATACTGTGACTTATGAAAGTTGGGGAATGTCCGCACCTTGGCACGGAGTACCTGTAAAAGCGGTGACGGCACGCTGGCCTGTTGTGGAACCTCGCACCGGTAGAAGTAAAGATGGCCGTTCAATCTGTTTAGAAAACTTCTTAATTGATGTTGCCAAAAAAATGCAATTAGGTGGATTTGGTGACAAAGCTATTTCTGATGTTAACGGACATTGGCATGGCATTCATTGCGCAGAAGACTTTTATCTACGATCAGCTGCTAATCTCGCTTATGTAAAAGGCGGCGTGCCGGAAGTGTCTGCAGAGGATATTTCGTGGTCTGGGCTTGAACGTTTAATACCCGTTATGCAAAAAACTCTAACCGTAGAGGAAATGAAACGTGTCGCGTTTATTTTTGCTCGAGGAGGACGTTTTGAAAATGCATCTAATGCTTATCAACTAGAGACCATGAAATATAAATGGGACAAACCACTGGCTATTTGGAATGAAACCCTTGGCACGTCTAGAAATACGATGACCGGTGAGTATTACAGTGGTTGCCCCACTTGGTATCCCCAAAAGCTCAGTGATGGCACACCGCTGAATCAAAAATACCCGTCTAATGAGTGGCCGTTTAGTTTGACTAATTTTAAGTCGAACATTCATAGTGCTGTCTCTAATTTATCACCACGACTGAATTCGATTAAAGGTACCAATCCGGTTTATATTCATCCAACCGACGCTAAAAAAGCCCATATTCAAACTGGAGATCGGTTTATTATTGAAACCCCGAGCGCCAGTACAGAAGCGACGGCAATGGTGCTTGAAGGTATTAAGCCCGGTACACTGGGTTTTGAACACGGATTTGGACACACCGAATTGGGAGAACGACAACACTGGATTGACGATAAACAGCAACCGGTAAAATTTCGAGGAGGTGATAGCGTTAATATTAACGATATTGGCCTAATTGATCCAACACGTGAAGGTAAAGGAGTATTGCTTGATTGGGTCGTTGGTTCAGCTGCTCGCCAATCTCTTCCTGCTAGAATTCGCAAAGTGTAATTGTTAAACGGATATCATGATGGTTATGACACTTTTTATTCATACGAAAAGTGTCATAACTTATATTGACAGTGTTTAAAGTGATTACGGGGTTACACAGAATCTGTTACACCCTCTACAAACTCTGACAGAGTCATGGTTTAACCGGTAAAGTGATGAATTGTAAAAGCTTGTAATGTTGCTTAAATAAAGCTCTTTGAGTAATTGATTACTGCCCTAGAATAGCCGTTCTAACGTTACAGCCCCCCCCTTTACCACACGCTGAACCTATCTATTTCCTCCCATACCAAACGTCTCTGCTATCTCCAAAAAAAACGCAGGCATCAGACAGTGATGGTGACGTTAGCTCATTGATTAGTGGTCGCAAGATACCCGAAACGATAAGGTTACGGCCTATAACACTTGGGCTCTGTTTAGTGAGTAAGGATTTTTTGATATAGGAACCGAAAATTCAGCAATAAAAGTGTTTTCTTCATTGGTAAGTATAATTGAACCTTTATAGTTTTGAGCAATTGTATCTACAATAGACAACCCAAGGCCAGCCCCTTCTGTTAGCCCTTTCCGCCAAAAACGCGTTGTCATTTTAGGAATGTCAGCGCATAAAACATGGGCACTATTGCGAACATTAATCGTTAAATTTTCTTCTGTAGAATCAATTGCCATGATAATCGCTGTTTTTGGCAAACTATATTTTAATGCATTATCTAGTAAATTGCGGCATACAATTGTGACCATAGCCGATGGGATAACCGTTATTATTTCCTTTCCTTGTAATGAATAAGCGATACGTTCATTGTCTTGAATCATTTCATTGATAATACTTTTAATTAATACTTCGATAGACCAACTTTCGTCGGTATGAGCCTGGTGATCTGCATCTATATTAGCCAGTAAAAGTAAGTTATCTAGTATCGTGTTCAAACGCTTTGTACTCTTGCTTACCTGCATTAACGCTCGTTGTTGCTTATTGCCTGTTGTTAACTCTGCAAGTTGAGTTTGAGCCAATATTCCAGCCAAAGGCGTTCTTAATTCATGCGCTGCATTGCTAGTGAATTGTTTTTCCCGAGATATGACTTCAGCAAGCCTTGCCATTAACGCATTCTGACTAGTGATAAGCGGTTTAAGCTCTTTTAAGGGTTGGTCTATTTCAATGGGCGCAAGGTCTTCACTACCACGTTGTTCAAGCGCCGAGGTAAGCAACATTATTGGTCTTATGCCTCTACCTATAGCAAACCATAATAAACCTAACGTAATTAAAATAGCTAATGCTGGTGGAATAAGAATACTTTTAAGTAAGTCATAATATAAAGAATCTCGTTCCAGCATTTTATCTGCAATGGTTATTTTGTGTTGATTGGTTATTAACGTAAACGTACGCCACGCGGTATTCTCTGCATGAATAAAATGAAAACCAGGCTTTACCTCTGAGTTATTTGGAAAAGAACTGCTATTACTAGTTGCGATAATACTGCCATGTAAGGAACTGATTTGACAGGCCAGACCTTTTGCGGTGCCAACTTCATTTGCCTGCATTATTGACGGCAAAGATGCGGCCATAGCACTTTGTGGTACATGCGCTAATATATTACTCAGCATAACAGCGGTTGATTGAAGCCGCTTATCAAAGCTGGTTGTGAGTTTATGGTTAAGCCCTGTCACCATCCAAATACTAGTTAATAGCCAAAAGCCAATAAATACAGCCGCGACTAATATCGTCAGGCGAAGGCGTAAACTCATTTTGTGGTCACCCCAGTTGTACCTAGCCTAAAACCAAAGCCTCGCACTGTTTCAATCGCTGTGGAGCCAATTTTTTTACGTAAGTTAAATATATGCACATTAAGTGCGTTACTCGCTACGTCATCACAGGTGCCATACAATACGTCTTTCAATTGGCTTTCAGATAAAATACGTTGTGGATTATTAAGAAAAACTTTTAATAGTAAATCTTCGTTGCGAGACAGTGGGATATGTTTGCCGTTAACAAAAACCTGTTGTAGCTCTAAGTTATAAGTCAATACACCATGTGAAAGGGTATTCGTCAGTCTATCGGTAGACCGCCGCTTGATACTGTATAGACGAGCTAGCAACTCCCTCAAATCAAAAGGTTTGACTAAATAGTCATCAGCCCCATTTTTTAAACCAGTCACTTTGTCGTCAATTGAATTACTCGCAGTCAGTATCAACACAGGGAATGCGTATTGTTTATTACGCAGCCATGATATCCACGTTATTCCGTTACCGTCTGGTAAATTCAAATCAAGTATACAGAGATCGAAGTTACTTATTTTTATGATATTTTTAGCATCGGTTATCGATGAAACATGTTCAACAGACATTCCTTCACTCGATAAAAAGGTAATAATGGCATCAGCAATAACCTCATCATCTTCAACTAATAAAATATACATTTTTACCCAATTATAATTACGCTTTCATTGTGTTAATAGCTATAAGCCTAACGTGAAAATACGAAGAAGAACAAGCGAAAAAATGTGTTTAGAAGCCGATAACACTAATTTTATTTTCTTAATATTGCCTTAATCCTAATACTTGATCCTAGGAAAATTAATAAATATAAGAGTGTTAAAAATAAATGCTAAGTATTGCTTTAGGTCCCATCGTCATCTCAATTTCACAATTAATTACGCTATCAGGCTTAGTTGTTTTCTGGGGACTTACTTATCTGCAAACACGTAATAACGCGCAACAAAAAGAAATTTTAAACCATATATTCACAGCTATTTTTACTGGGTTTATAACTGCACGCTTGGCTTTTATTTTGACAATGTGGCAAGCCTACCAAGAAAACTGGTGGCAATTGTTAAATATAAGCGATGGTGGTTTTTTATCTGGTTATGGTTGGGCAGCAGGTACCTTGGTACTTATACGTTTCACTATCAGTAATAAATCGTTAGTTAAGATCTATATAACGTCTGCCGCAATCACGGCTAGCTGTTTAATTATTCCTATATTTTCCGCGGCACTTTATCAATCTGGAATTGAGCTACCACGTTCACAGCTAAGTAATATGCAAGGTCAGGAGGTGAATTTAAGCGCTTATAAGGGTAAACCGATTATTATCAATTTTTGGGCAACATGGTGTCCGCCATGTCGTCGTGAAATGCCAGTGTTAGATGCCGCTCAAAAAACACACAAAGATGCGGTTTTTATATTTGTTAATCAAGGCGAAAGCCCCGCAACCGTTGAGCAGTTTATTACCTCAACACAATTAGATATACAGAATATTTTTTTCGACCCGAGTAGTAACGTTAGCCAAGAATCTGGTGCCGTAGGGCTACCAACGACATTATTTTATAATGCTGAAGGAAAACTAGTGACCAGCCATACCGGGGAATTGTCTCAAGCTAGCTTAGATTATTACCTTAAAAAACACCTTAAATAAACAAATACCGCAACACTTTATACAAGGATAAACTAATGAAAAAATATTATTTTCTTACACTTTTACTCCCTTTTAATCTGATTGCCGCAGATAAAGACAACTACCCTGCTCCGTTAAGGTTGTTAACTCAGCAAGGAGGCGAAATAGTCAGTGAATTTAAAGCTCCAGCGCAAATGACAGGCTATGTTGCCAGCATACAAGGGCAGACTATTGCTTTGTACGTGACACAAGATGGACAATATTTATTTCCAGGCCCTATGTTAGATGTTGATGGCAATGATCTCGGTGAAGAAAGAATCCAGGCTTATGAACAGGGACCTAAAGCATTGAAAAGTTGGCAAGCACTTGAAAATAGTCATTGGGTAAGGGACGGCTCTTCTTCTGCACCGCATATTGTTTATACGTTTACTGATCCAAACTGTCCTTATTGCAAACAGTTGTGGAAAAATGCGCGCCCTTGGATTGAATCTGGAGAAGTGCAACTCCGTCATATTCTAGTGGGTATTTTAAGGGATGATAGTTTAGGTAAAGCCGCTGCAATATTGAGTGCTGATGATCCTGCTGAGCAATTTAAAAAACTTGAACAAGGAAGTTTATTTGATGCTTTAAAGCCGCTAGAAAATCCCGATCAAGAAGTACAAGATATGTTAATTAAAAACTATGAAACCATGATGTATCTTGGTGCAAGTGCCACTCCAGCTACTTTTTATAAAAACAAGCAAGGTGAGTTTAAAGCGCAAGCAGGCTTACCGCCACCGGCATTAATGGCCGAAATTTTTGGCTCAAATAAAAGTAAGTAATGTGTAGGGGTTGTTGACCTTTTATGATTACTTTTACAGCCCTTTACCTAATGATTGATATTTTTAAAAGAAGCTAAATGAATGTGGATAGTTAAACTCGCGCTGCGCCAGCGTTATACCATAGGTGTATTGGTAATCTTACTTTTGTTGTTTGGTGCTCGCTCTTTACAACAAACATCAACCGATATATTACCGTCTATCGACATTCCCTATGTAAACGTTTTATGGACATATCCAGGCTTAAATGCCAGCGATATGGCATCAAAAATCTCTTCTTTTAGTGAGATTGCCATTATGAATAATGTCGATGATGTGAAACGCGTGGTATCAGACAATGGTAATGGCTACTCACTTATTCAAGTGAGTTTTCATTCTAAGGCAAATTTAGCGGTGGCGTTATCGCAAATTACCAGCGTTTCGCAAACAATATTGAAGCGCTTACCCGCAGGTATGACCCCGCCGTTAGTGGTTAATTATACCACCTCGAGTGTACCTATATTACAACTTGCCATATCGTCACAACAAATGACGCCATCAGAGCTTTATGATTATGCTCGGCTGACATTGAGGCGCCAACTTCAGTCAATTCCTGGTTTAAGGCTCAGCTTGCCATTTGGCGGTGCACCAAGACAATTAATGATTGATATAGCCCCTGAAAAACTACAAGCGTATGGGTTAACAGCACGGGATATTGGGGAGGCGATTGCCCAGCAGAATGTCACCTTGCCTTCAGGTGTTTTACGAGCGGGTGAAAACGAGTTTACCGTTTCGACTAATGGCAGCCCTGAAGGGGTTAAAGAATTTGAATCGATGCCGGTAAAAAATAATCAAGGTCGATTAATTCAATTAAAAGATGTTGCACAAGTGCGTGACGGCGGCGCAGTCGCAACGAGTTTAGCGCGGGTTGATGGCCAAGCGGGTGTTATTGTTTCGATTTTAAAGCTTGGGCAAGCGTCAACGGTCGATATTATTGATGAAATAAAACAACGCTTACCCGCAATTCAAAACAATGCGCCAACAGGGTTAGCTATAACGCCTATTTTTGATCAATCGCGTTTTGTGGTTGCCTCAAGAGATGCGGTGTTTGCTGAAATAATACTGGTAGCCGCGTTAGTTGCGCTGGTTGTGATATTTTTTCTAGGCAGTTTACGCAGCACACTCATTGTATTAACGTCAATTCCGTTAGCATTATTGGCCTCATTAACAGGCTTAAGTCTGCTTGGACATACCATAAACCTAATGACCTTAGGTGGGCTTGGTTTAGCCATAGGCATATTAGTTGATAATGCCTTAGTAGAAATTGAAAACATTAACCGTAACATCGACAGTGGCAAGCCCATCAGGCAAGCCGTAATAGACAGTGCCAAACAGGTTGTCTTTCCAGAGTTTGTTTCTACGTTAAGTATTTGTATTGTTTTGTTGCCGATTTTTTTACTCAGCGGCACCAGTGCCTATATTTTTGAACCTCTTGCTCTAGCGGTGTTACTGGCTATGGTTGCTTCATTTACCCTATCAAGAACATTGGTGCCAACCATGGCTTATATGTTGTTACCTAGTGAGCGTGAAAACATCACTGTTCAACCCGTTAAACTGCAAAGGTTACATGCAAAAGTAGAGCGCTCGCTCGACAGCATAATTGCTAGCCATACCAACAACTTAAAACGCTTGTTCGTTTACAGAAAAGCCACCTTAGTTATCGTCAGTATTGCGGTTTGTGTTGTCTTGATTGGCGCTTATAACGTGTTGGGTAAAAATTACTTTCCAAAATCTGATGCCGGCGGTATTCGCTTACATTTAAGAGTTGATAATGGTGTGCGTTTGGAAGAGTCTGCCCAGCAGTTTGCTAATGTACATCGCTTAATCCGTCAAATTATTCCTACCAATGAAATTCAAGCCATAGTCGAAAATATTGGCCCACCAGAGCCGATAAATAAAACCTGGATTAGCTCGATGATTAGCACCTCATCTGAAGGCGAAATATTAGTACAACTTAATGCGGGGCATGCACCAACAGATGATTATATTCGTGAAATTAGAGCACGGATCAAACAAGAATATCCAAGCTATCAAGTACTATTTAGACCTGCTGATATTATTTCACAAACACTTAATGGTACCGCTCAGTCTGCTATTGAAGTGAACCTGACTGGCAGAGATATAAAAGGTAACTTAGCAACGGCTAAGGCATTAATGAGTAAGCTGGAGAATGTTGAGGGCGTCGCCGATATTATGCTTGGTCAGATAATGGTGTGGCCTGATATTTATCTCAGTGTCGACAGGATCAGAGCTGAGCAATTGGGCATTAACATGGCTGATATCAATCAAGCCTTATTAGTGAGTTTGAGCTCCAGTGCGACTTTCTTCCCCAATAGCTGGACTAACAACGGCATTAGTTATGTGGTTGCCGCGCAAATACCACCTTATCGCATGGAGTCGCTCGACGCATTGTTAAATACGCCAGTAAAAGCCTCTACCCAAGGGCAAGAAATGGTGTTCTTGCGTAACGTTGTTAATGTAGAGCAACGACAGCGCCCAGCGCTAGTTAAGCGACAAATGTTAGCGCCATTGATCAGTATACTCATTAATATAGATCAGCGAGATTTAGGCGCGGTGTACGACGATGTTGTTAGTGAAATAGAACCTTTTAAAGCGTCTATGCCAGCAGGAAATACCATCTCGATTGAAGGACAAGCTAAAGATATGTTGATTGCTTATAAGGATCTGGCTTTAGGCATGGTGATGGCGGCATTTCTGGTGTACTTAGTGATGGTCATAAACTTCCAATCTTGGGGGCTTCCGCTTATTGCCTTGAGTGCAATGCCAATGGCGATAACAGGATCATTACTTTTCTTGGTAATTACCGGCACCTCATTAAGTGTCTCTGCCTTCATGGGCATGATAATGGTGATGGGGGTAACTACCGCTAATAGTGTGTTAGTGGTGAGTTTTGCTCGAACCGAAATATTGAGCGGATACAAAGCGGTTGATGCTGCATTTGCAGCAATAAACACCCGTTTTAGACCGGTTATTATGACAGCACTGGCGATGTTAGTGGGCATGATCCCAATGGCATTAGCCCTTGGAGAAGGCGCAGAGCAAAACGCCCCTTTAGCGAGAGCTGTAATTGGTGGCTTATTATTAGGTACGCCTGCAACGTTAACCTTAGTGCCTTTATTGCTGAGCCTGCGCAATAAACCCTTATTTAAAGATGCCCCGGAGAGCGAAAATGCTTAACCTAGTAAACAGAAAACCGCGTAAGTTAGCGAGTGTATTAGTGCCTCTATTAACGTCTTTTATATTGTTGGCCTCTAGCAGCGTAATGGCTAAAGAGCCTACAAGGGTATTACTTAATAAGGATAGTCTTGAGGAAAGCGCCGTTCAGCACTATCAAACAGCCGATCTGATACAAATTAATGATGTTCGCCAGGTATCATTACCTATTATTTCTCGTGCGATACAGTCAGCTAAATTATTTTCACGCATGTCAGGATTTATTACTGCACAATACGTTGAAATTGGGGATAAAGTTAACAAAAATTATGTATTGGCAGTGATTGATGATCCTGAAGTAAAGGCGCAGGAACAGAAAATCCTAGCCAATATCGCCAGTGAGCAAGCTGAAAAAGAACTGAACCAATTAAACTTAACAAGGGTCGAACAATTAGCTAATAGTAAACTAGTAAGCGATGCAGAACGCGATCTATTACGTATTATGCTCCGTCAGTCAAATGCCAAAATTGATGCTTTAAAGTCAGAGTTAGCGCAAAATTTACAACGCCAGTCATTTTTATCAATCAGGGCGCCTTTCTCAGGTTATATTGTCGAGAAAAATATTGAGTTAGGTGATTTAGTGAATGCAGATAATCCTCAAACTGATACATATTTATATCGCATAGCCAACACACAAAAACTGAAAATAATTGCCTATGTACCGCAAAGTGAAATTAAATTTTTAACTGTTGGCGATAACATCAATGCCACGTTTACGGGTTATGATGGCTTGATTATTAATACTCAGATAACACGGATGGCAAAGGCTGTTGAAGAATCAACAGGCACAATGCTGATAGAAGCGGAGTTTGACAATACCAGCTTAAATCTCCCCTCAGGTCTTCGCGGGATTATGTCATTTGATACAGCACAGCAAAGTAATGCTCAAGTATATTGGCAAGCCCCAATATCTGCGTTGACTTATCATCAAGGCAATACGGCAATTGTTGGCATAAAAGACGGAAATAAACGATTCTATAAAATAAATATTATTTCTCAATCAACCAAAAACGTTGTTTTTACCAGCAAATTAGAACAGATTGAAAAAGTAATACTCAACCCTAACGCCTTACTATTTAATAGCTAAGATTTTACATTAGGATCAGGAGTTAGTTACCCCGGATACAACAATGCGTTTAGGCCTGGTTTACAAAAAAATTGAGTCGTGGAGAAGTACAAGAAACAGATATCAATTTATACAGTAGAGCTTTTCAAGATTTTAATAAATAAAGCTAAAATATTATGGCTTCAATACTTGGTTGTTGTAGTGGCGAAAATAGAGGTGATGCGTACCAGGTTCTTTCGAACTTATTTCATTTGAGAGAACAAATGAATGCAATGGATACTAGATATGATGGCTTTCCAAAAATGGATTCAGGAAAACTTGACGGGGGCCTTTCAGAAATCGCAGGCAAAATTCCTGAGTTTAACTACGATGAAACCTTAGTACGTTTGCAAGATACTACGGCATTAAAAAGCTTTATGATACCTGTTCAAACGGTTATGAAAAGTTACAAATATTCAGGTTTTTTTGAGATTAACATTGATAATTCAGTGCTTCAGAAGTTTATTAATGAGACTTATCATATCGAGAATGAGTACATATGTCAGCTTGATCAAACCCAGTTCGATCTAATTCCTGAATATGTGACATTAGCTTGTGATAAGTGTTTGGAAACTGCTTGATTTTAGTATTAGTAGTTGTGAATTTGTTATCGCTGCTTAGTTTTACACTTTTGGTAAAGGGGCTAGGTCGGTCTTGCATTTTGTTTATTCATTAAAGAATGTATGGAAAATGTAATCTGGCTGAAGTCTACTCAGCTTTATAAGCTAGCTCGGAATGGGGCATAAATGAGTTTGCCTACTTAATTGAAAATGGACAAATTCAACTCTGAACTTGAGGCCGTTGAAGACTCTTTATAAAAGAATGCGTGAGCTGGCCATGGATGGCCCGCTAGCTTTCGCGG
>NZ_JACJER010000142.1:0-10664 GCF_014164185.1 Shewanella sp. SG44-6
AAAGTATCGTGGCATCGAGGTATAACCACATTCACAACATCATGACACTAATGTGTAATCATTTGGGGAGGCACTAATAAAATAGTTTCCGGTAACAAACATATTTTATCAAAGCACATTTGTAAATTGAGCTTTATGGGCATTCTAGTGCGCTGTAATTGCTGGTTGTCCAATAAGATCTGAATTGTCGAATCATAAACACTCAGCATATTCTTACTAAATGATAAACTGACTCGTTTAGCTTCAGGAAAGTCGGCCTTCACGGGGTCATCATTAATAAAATGGATAGCGGTAGGGATCAGTTTTTTATCCAATGGCTTATTCGAATTAATGTGCCAGCCACCAGCTAGGTTAATTTGTAATATTAAATCCTTGCCTACCGTTACAAAATTGACAACCCCTTTACCTCTTCCGATAAAATAAGGTGATCGATTATTACGGGCGGTTTTGTCTGCAGCAAACAATAAAGAAAGCTGCGATATCGTTAATGGCGACTGAACTGATTTTGTCATTAATCCAGTCATCATATCAGTCATATCTGGCTCTCCTGTGACCAAATATAATTGTTTGTAGGCATTTATTGCCATAGCCACCATTGAGGGCAGTTGATCATCGACGGCAAGTAATAATGAATCTGTGTTGTCTACCAACATCCCCATTTGATTGCTCAATTTAACGGCTAAAGCCAAATCATTGGAGTTACCGCTAATACCGTACTTCAACAACAATGCCTCAATAAAGAGCGCATAATCATCGAGCTTTGCATCGACTGAGGCCCTGCCATCATAAACAATACGATAAAGCTGGCCATCGCGATAAAACAGTTCGTTTAATTGGTCAATATATTGGTACATCTTGCGCTGAATTTGTTCATCTAACGTTGCCGAATACATCTCTGCTAGCGCAATAGCATATAAAGCATTCCAAGATAAAATACCTTTTTGATCAGCCATTGGAAAAGGAGATCCGTCTTTGCGCAGTTGACTCAATGCGTTAATGGTTTTAGCCGATGGTAAATTGATAGAGTGTAGAGAAAATAATTTACTCTCAGGTGAATGCTTAAAAAGTGATGGTTGTTCATCAGAAAGCCGTGAAAGATCTTCAATTGTAGTCTGGTAATAACCACCTTCAATATCATTAGATAATGCAGACAAAGACGAAACATAATAGCCATTATATTTCATTTTTGATTCAACAAATTCAATCGTTTGATTAGCAATCTCAATATACTGCGTCATGCCTGTAATCAAATAAAGCTTAACCAAAACACGTATAAGTTGTGCCTGATCATAAAGCATTTTTTCGAAATGAGGCTTTTCCCAGTCACCCGTTTCAGAGTAACGATGCATGCCGCCATCAATAAAATCATAAGTAGGGCTAATTAAAAAACTATCAACTTGTGATTTTACAATATCTAAATATTCAACATTAGCCGTTTTGTCGTATTCAGCTAAAAGGTGCAGTAGCCATTCAGCTCTTAAAAAGCGTGGCGAGTCATGGCTTTGCTCTTGCGTTAGCACAGCCATAACATCTTCAAGTAAACGGGCATAACTTTCAGGCAATAAAAAATCGTCTAATGATATTTTTTGACTTGAAAACAAATGATTCTGAAGTAACTTAGCCTTACGAGTGAGTTTGTCAGGATTAGCTGACCATTTTGAAGAAAGTACCTTTAATAAACTGAGCAATGAAGGTTGAGACAGATAAGAGTCAATCCAAAGAATATCCCCGTCAGGAGTTAGGATAACTTGGATAGGCCAACCTGGGTTTCCTGTCATTCTTTCAAGCGCTAAGCGATATTTAGCATCAACTTCAGGTAATATTTCGCGGTCAATCTTCACATTAATAAAGTGATTATTTAATACCGTGGCGATATCTGTGTCAATATAGCTTTCATTTGCCAGTACATGACACCAATGACATGTGTCATAACCAATAGACAAATAAACAAGCTGGTTTTGCTTTTTGGCTAGAGCCAAAATATTATTTGACCAAGGCTGCCAATGTATCGGCTGCAATGCATGCCTTAACAAGTAAGGCGAGTCTTCAAGCACAAGCCTATTAATATAATCGGGGGTTTGTCCCATATTCAGAATATTTTGATCAATAAACCACTGCTTTCTTATTTCAAATTGCTTAAGTAAACGCTGTTCACTTTGAGCTTCACTGCCGACACTTTGGTTACAATAAAGCGTTAAACAACAAAGCATAAACAGAATACATCTCACCATCATGGCTTTGCGGCACCATAGGTCAATGTATAGCGATTATTTGCTTGTAGAGGACCAAATCGCTGGCGCTTGCCATTAGGCCAAATAACCATCACTCTTGCACTGTTGTCTTTTCCTAAACCAAAAAGTTGTTCTTTAGGATGCACCGACATATAACCTTGGCTACCACTAACTTGGCGCCAACCGTAGCCTTTCTCACCAAAACCAACAATAATTTGAGCACCAATACCGTCAAGGTTAACACCCTCTGCAGGTAAACCTTTTACACTCAACTTTAACCAATTATTGTTAAGCGTCTCAGCCTTATTTTCAAATAACTTAGCCTTGTCATGATAATTATTAACTAACACATCCAAGTCGCCATCATTGTCGAAATCTAAATAAGAAGCAGAACGGGAATTACCGATAAAATCTAAACCACTTTGAACAGAAGTATTGACTAAGCCACCAGCTTCATTCAAAAAGAATACATTACTCGCTTTAGCCGCATCAGGAAACTCAGCATTAACACTTTCACCGGTAATAGGGTCGGCATAATAAGGGTTACTGGTTGAATAAACATAATAATCATTCATGCCATTAAGCACATAGAGATCATCGTCACCATCATTATCGGCATCAAAAAATTCGGCATCCCAAGCCCAACCGGTTGATGAATATCCACGCCCTACTTTATCGCTGCGTTGATATTTTAATGCACCTTTTGAATCAAAACTGGAAATGAAGAGGTCATTACCTTCAACAACTCGCATATTGGCAAGTTTATCGGGATTAAACTCAGCTTGTGTCTCTTCACTCGGCAATACATATTTTTGATCTTTGTTCATGGTCACAATATTAGAGATATACACATCGGCGATACCATCGTGATTCAAATCACTTAAGCCTATATTCATTGTATATGAAGGTTTGCTCGTTCCAATTTTATCTGCGTAATCAACAAAATCCTTGCCTTGTTTATTGATGTAGTAACTATTAACACCAAAATCGTTACCTACAATTAAATCTTGCCAGCCATCCATATTTAAATCGGTATGCGTTACTGCTTGTCCCCACCCTTTATTATTGGCGCCTAGGGCATCTTTAGCTTGCTCAAAAACAAAGTTCCCCTTATTAATGAACAGCACATTTTCACCACCGTTATCATTACGACGCTTTAAGGTTGGTAAGTCACCTTTTAGATAATTACCGAAATATTCAATATAAATATCCAGCAATCCATCATTATTAACATCAACGGTGGTTGCTGGGCCACCAATCATATCAGCCCCACCTAATGCTGCAATCTCCGTCACATCAGTAAAACGACCATCGCCATTGTTACGGTATATTCGATGTGACTCGTCAACATAAGTGATCATAATATCTTGATCGCCATCATTGTCCCAATCGGCAATTAAAGGTTGTCTTGGTTCACCGGGGAGTTTTTTTGCTGCATTAACACCTGGACGTTGACTAATATTTTGTAAACCTGATTGCAAGGTTACATCTTCAAAAAAGCCACCACGATTATAAAATAATTTATTTCCAGCACCACTTAATAGCAAAATATCAATAAGTCCATCGCCATTAATATCTTCTGCCGCCACACCACCGCCACCAAAGGCAGGAGGAATAGTCGAAATTCCCGTATTAGCATTTTTGCTCAAATAACTCCTTAATTGACGACTGAGCCAATCAGACGAGCGATGTTCAAAATCTACTTTTTGCTTCTCTGTCACGTTATCAAAATAACGGATCGATTTATTGTCCTTACTGCCTGCTGACATAATAACTGGAGCAGGCAATATTTCAGGATGGTACTGATGGTAATTATTCACTTCTTTATTGATGGACTCATAAGCACTTGTCACTAATGCTGAAGATAACTCACTCTGATTATTTAACTTTCCTAATTCACCCGCTCGCCTTAATAACAACACACCGTAATGGGCAATCGCCTCAGATAATAATTCCGCAGCAAAAGGATCAGCTTCTAACTTAGCTTGTTGTCCTAAGTCAGATAATGCTTCTTTAAAATATAACCAATGCAATCCAGAGTCTCTAAACGAATCCATATCATAGGATTCAATAACAACTTGTTTATCTTGAGGATATTGTTGATAAAATATGACATCCTCATATTCATTTACTGAATGAGGCAACAATTGCTGCATCGCAATCGCGACATCAGCTTCTTTTATCACATTAGCCTTCCCTGCTTGTGCTTGAGATTGCAAATAGAAGTTTGCGGAGAAAGCAATCATCGCCTCAGTAAAGTAACGGGTAAAGTCTGCAGACTGTTGCTTATCCTTCGGTAAGGCTAATTTAGCAAAATACACCTGAAGATTACGGGCAAACAAGGTTTGATTAACTTGATTGTACTGCTCAAATGCAGCAATTTTCTGTTCTATCAAATCTGTAAGTAAGCCCGTTTTACGCACATTATCCTTCGCAACGGAGGGATCTGCGACAGTGTTGTTCGCAAGTGATTGTGGTTTAAAAACGGGGAATAAGCTGGCCCAACTGTTTATGAGATCTTCTTGGCTGACTTCATGCTGGTTGTTTATCCTTGCCAAGTTATCAGCTTGTTTAAGCAACGATAGCGTTACTAAATCGATTTGTTGAGTAATAAAATGTGCCGCATCGTCACTCAACATAGGCAAATCAGAATCAAGGTCTAATAAGGCTTCTTGTTGTACTGCCAGCATGGCCCTGAAACTGTAAGCAATTGACCCATAATGGCTTTCATCTCGAGTATCAATATCAACCGACATCGCTGGAGTGGTAACTCGCCAAGTTGTTTTTAACTGTTTTATATCAAAAAATGCACTTGTGGCTTGCTTGATTTGCGCTAATGATAATAGTTCTACAGTTGGATTAGACGCAGTAGCTTGTATCCATATATTACGGATCAATGCTTGCTGGTATTCAGCTTTCTTGTACCGGGCATCATCACTCAACGGCGTGCCATAAATCAAGCCTTCTAAGCGAGTGGCTGTTGCATGACATTTGGGATCTCTGGCAGACTCAAGCTTTCCCATCAGTTTGAGTAAACTATCATTATGTTGGATAGGCTTTAAATCAAACGGCTCATTAGCTGCATAAACAGAAAACACACCACAACCTAATAACAAACTCGTCATGATACATAGACGCGATTTAAGAAAACTTGCCATTAATTTTTATCCCAAAACAAAAATACTGTCCTTTTTAGCACTAAATAAGGACGAGCAAAATACTGCAGATAATAAAACAGGGGGAAACTCCCCCCATGTTACTTTTATTTTTACTACCAATATCGTCGCTTAACGATAGCGATGTATATTAGCCCTTATCGATGCGAACATAAACATCAACAACACAGTCCATAGCGGCAAGCTACCGCCATCAGACTTTTCAGCAGAAGCAAAGTCAAAACTGGCATCACGTTGATTATTAACATTATTCACATCATATTCCAGACTCGTTACGTTACCTATCAAAGATAATTTACCATCACGTTCAGGACGAAGACTAAACGTTACATCCTTAGATTTACCTGCTGCAATCTCACCTAGTTGACAAGTAAGAATAGTGCCTACAAGTGCGCACCCACTTGGGATTTGAGGTAACACAATATCAGTATCAAACATCACATTCAGTGTCACATCACTGGCACTAGCATCACTTAAATTAAACACAGACCAAGTGATATTGACCGCACGATCAACTTCAGGGTAACTAGGCATGAGGCTAGATAGCGCTAGATCAACATCTTGTAACCCTACTCCACCTCCGGCACTCATATACCATACTGATACACCATCCTGTTTGTCAAAAGTGATAATATCGAGCAAATCATCATTATTAATATCAAGCACTGTCACGGTACCAAGCGCTTCAGCATCAATAACATAATTACCAGGACGAATATCGTCAGATCCATAATAATGCCAAATACTTACCCCATGGGACATCACCAATAAAAGCTCAGGAATACCATCAGCTTCTAGATCTGTGACAACAATATCATCAGCATTAGGAAACATGACGCTGCTTTTTATAAAGTCATTGCTAAAGGCATCCATAATTAAATGCCAGCCATTATCGTCTTTTACAAACAAATCAGCTTTGCCGTCATTATCTAAATCGGTATTAATCAAACGTTGAGTACCTTGTGTCAACGAAACCACGGCACTTGAAACCCAATCATTATCATCAAGAGTCAATAACACAGGCGCTTGATTCTCGACTCCAACTAAAAGCTTTATTACACCATCAGTAGCAATGGCAGAAAGCGCGGTAATCTTTGACTCTGACGATGTTACAACGCCGGTAACGGTTGATACTTGTTGAAGTCCTTTTGCCGCACTAAAAGACGGTAATGAAAAAGGAATAGGCACTAAATTAACAGTAGAGGAACCAGAACCAACTCCAGAATAAATAGCAACTTGAGGTTGATATGTACCCGCTAAAACGACTTCTGAGTAACCATCAAAATCAAAGTCGGAAA
Organism: Shewanella sp. SG44-6; assembly: GCF_014164185.1. Taxonomy (NCBI): domain Bacteria; kingdom Pseudomonadati; phylum Pseudomonadota; class Gammaproteobacteria; order Alteromonadales; family Shewanellaceae; genus Shewanella; species Shewanella sp. SG44-6. The sequence goes on from NZ_JACJER010000142.1 coordinate 6,706, forward strand.
TTAACATAACATCTGCTTTGACATCATCTAGATTTTCTACCGAATTGACGGCAAATAGTCCATCGAGCATGTAAGCACGATTACCAGCAATGTCACCACCAGTGGTGATAATGTCAATGTTGCCATCTACATTAATATCTGTAGCGGTAAACGAAGTCACCGCTTGATTTAAAACTATCTTAACACCAGGAATTAGCTGACCAAGACCATCATTGATCATAATTTGGATAGTTAAATCATCGGGTATATAAACCAATAAATCTGTAAAGTTATCTGCATTCATATCAACTGCATAACCTAACGACGCAGGGACACTGATTAACACTTTACCTGGTAATATAGACAAGGTATTAGCCAATAAAATGCTAGTTTCACGTTCAAATATGTCATTATTTACATTCGTAGCAGTGACAGAAATGTTCGCAGAACTAAAGCCAGAATCGACATTGTCTACCATTAACTCAATAATTTGGCTTAATGAATCACCAATAGCTAGCGCATCTGCAACAACACAATCAATTATACCGGCCGATAGTTCAGAACATTCATTTGGCAATACAACAGTTGAAAATTCACTACCAAAAGTAACTTGATAATTCAGTCCTAATGCTGCGGTATAACCATTATTGACAATATCGACAACTAAGTTAACTTTTTGTCCCACTATTGCAGGTGCAGGCGAAAAGTAAATGTTCACACCGAGTTCTGTATCATTTGGCTGAGAAACAGCCAAACTAAAGCGCTGTATTACTGGGAGGTCCACAATTGCGTCAGTCACACTGACTTCAACCTCAAATGTCATATCAGCGGACTCAGCTGGCGGAATTCCAACTAATTGATTCGAAGAGTTAAGAGACAACCACTCTGGAGCCATGACAACGGCAACCGTCAAAGAAGAATCTACATCATCATCAGAAACCACCACATCATATTGGTATGGTGCAAATACACTTGCTTCAATTATGGGTTCCGATTCAAACACTGGTGCATCATTAACATTTATCACTTCAATATCAAATGCAGGTAATTCAATCTCAATGGTGCCGTCCGACACTGAAATAATAATGCCCAATGTTACCCCAACATCATCATTACTCGGAATACCGCTAAGCGTACCATCAGTGCCATTAAATTTAGCCCACGTAGGTTTATTGACAATAATAAAGCTTAGAGAATCATCTTCATCAGCATCAGTGACATCAGGTTTAAAGATATAAGATTCGTCTTCATTAATCGACAGTAACGGAGATCCCATTATTTCAGGTGCATCATTAACATTACTCACATCGATACTAAAACTTTGCTCAGCGTTTAGACCAGCATTATCAGTAACAATTAAGGTGACAGAATGACGACCAACATCTGTATTCTTTGGTGTTCCGCTTAATATACCTGTGGCAGTATCAAAGCTTAACCAATCGGGTATGACAGAAGCATTAAAGCTCAAACTATCTCCGATATCAGCATCATTAGCGACCAAAATGTAATTATAAACTAGGTCTTGTGTCGCGGTTGTTATCGCGGTAGAGCTAATCACTGGCGCATCATTAACATTATTCACACTAATGCTAAAGTTTTGTTCTGCACTTAACCCTGCACTATCTGTCACCTTTAAAGAAACAACATGACTACCAACGTCTGCATTAGTCGGTGTTCCACTTAATACTCCTGTGACGGTATCAAAGCTTAACCAACTGGGTTTTACTAAAGCATTCAAGCTTAAGCTATCCCCAATATCAGCATCTGAGGCAACCAAAGTGTAATTATAAATCTGGTCTTGAGTTGCTGAAATTACAGCTATAGATGTAATTTCAGGTGCATCATTAATATTATTCACGCTAATGCTAAAGCTTTGCTCGGCACTCAACCCCGCACTATCTGTCACCTTTAAAGAAACAATATGACTACCAACATCTGCATTCGTAGGGGTTCCACTTAAAACCGCTGTTGCGGTATTAAAATTTAACCAATCAGGTTTAACAACAGCATAAAATGTTAATACATCACCGCTATCGTCATCCGTTACAACAAAAGTGTACTGATATACTTGATCTTGCATTGCGGTCAATATTGCGATTGAGCTAATCACCGGAACGTCGTTGGTATTGGCCACTATTATACTAAACGCGGTTAACGCTATCGTCACAGTGCCATCGTTAACGCTTATCACAATACCGGCTGTGGTACCCACGTCTGAGTTGGTGGGTGTGCCACTTAACTGACCATTGGTGCTATTGAAACTGGCCCACGTCGGTTTATTGGTAATGCTAAAGCTTAAGCTGTCACCACTGTCGTCATCACTGGCAGTTGGGGTAAAACTATACCCACTATCTTCATTGACAGATGTCGCTGGATTGCCTGATATTACAGGGGCATCATTGGTGTTGACCACGCTGATACTAAAGGCGGTCAACGCTGTGGTCACACTGCCATCGCTAACACTGATCACAATCCCGGCTGTGGTACCCACGTCTGCGTTGGTGGGTGTGCCACTTAACTGACCATTGGTGCCATTGAAACTGGCCCACGTTGGTTTTTTGGTAATACTGAAGCTTAAACTGTCACCACTGTCGTCATCACTGGCACTCGGGGTAAAGCTATACCCACTGTCTTCATTAACAGATGCCGCTGGATTGCCTGATATTACAGGGGCATCATTGGTGTTGACCACGGTAATGCTGAAGGCGGTTAATGCTATCGTAACATTGCCATCGTTAACACTGATCACAATCCCGGCTGTGGTACCCACATCTGCGTTGGTGGGTGTGCCACTTAACTGACCATTGCCGCTATTGAAACTGGCCCACGTTGGTTTGTTAGTAATACTGAAGCTTAAACTGTCACCACTGTCGTCATCACTGGCACTCGGGATAAAGCTATACCCACTGTCTTCATTAACTGACGAGGCTGGACTGCCTGATATCACTGGTGCATCATTAAAATCATATATAACAGAATAACTATTCGATGCAGCATTACTATTATTAAACGTATCTACCGCAACTGCGGCGTCGACAGCAAGACTTACCGTAGATTGTGCAATAGGAGATACTAATACGGTATACTTTTTGCCATCAATATTAGTAAATGATGATAAATTAGCGTTAGTGACTTGAATGTCATTAACATCAAAATCAGTCACTATTTCACTAAAATCGATAGTAGCGGTGAACCCTACAGTGACGGTGCCAGAAGGCCCACTCAAGCTAACACTTGGTAACAAATCATCGTAAATAACATTTAAAGAGTTAGAAGCATTATTGCCGTTCCCTGCACTATCACTTGCCGCACTATCTACAACACTTAATCCAATAGTAGTTTCACCTGTCGCACTAACGAGAACAGAATATGTTTTTGCATCAATTGTCTGAAAATTAGATAAGCTGGCATTAACAACAGCAATATCATCTATATCAAAACCTGATACACTTTCATCGAATACCATATTAACCGTAAAATCAGCAGTTTGATTTAACGACGCATTACTCAACACCACACTAGGCTTAATTGTATCGACAACAAATACTGCAGAAGGACCAGCCGAAGGAGCTAAATTAGTACTAAAACGCGCAGTCCCCGCAACAATACTGATACCAATAGAACCATTACCAACGATATTATCTAAACTCACCGTCACACTGCTGGTATCACCATTCAACACGGTAATGTCCGCATTAGCGGTGCCAGTTGAATTAAGCGTCACTTCATTAGTATTTAAATCGACCTGTTCAACATCAGTATAACTAACGGTGTATGTAACAGGGCCAGAACTAACCAACACATTTGATGGATTACTTAATGTTAAGCTAGGTGTTGCCACTATTGGAGTCGTTTGATATTCAAATGTAGTATCTAATGCTGCTTTATTACCCACTGAGCCATCTAAAATATCAAATGCTGCATTAGCCCCTATTTGCCAATGGATATGTCACTTTGCAAATAGGGGCTAATGCAGCATT
>NZ_JACJER010000143.1:0-10580 GCF_014164185.1 Shewanella sp. SG44-6
ATTTACCCGCAAGATTAGGGTAATTAACGAAAAGGTATTAATACGATGAATTTATCTTCTACAGTAAAGAATGACGATATTTTACTAAAGCTTTGTCATTCTGTTTCTCATGTTCTTTCTAGTACAAGTGCTAGCCATATTAGCCATGCTGGGATGGTTCAAAGTATTTCTCGTACTCGCTTGAAACCTGATTTGGCGTGTTTTTCTATTTTCGATGGCGGCTTTTCAGGTTTAGTTGTGATCAACTTTTCTGCCACCGCAGCAATTGAAATTTATCGTCGTTATATGCTCAACATGGGCATGCCAGAAACTGAATTAGCTTTTTCACATACTTCTGATGATGTCAGTAATGTGATGGGCGAATTAATGAACCAAATTTTGGGCGACTTTATTGGCAAAATTTCAAAAGAATTACAAACGTCAATTAGCCAGAGCCAGCCAAAAATGTTGGTTATTAATAAAGAGTTGACGATTTCAATTGATACTAACCTTGATAACGCTGTCGCAAGACGAGTGACTTTTAAAACCGAAAATAATCATATTTTTTATCTTGAATTTGCTATGGATAAAACAGAATTCATTCGTTCTGCCGATTTTGAAATGGACGAAGAGTTTGATCTTGATTCATTAATTGAAACTCACGGACAAAAACAGCAAGCTCAATCAGAAGCCTCAAAATATGTACTTGATCCTAATGTAAAAGGCATTGTTGTTGATGATGCTGATGATTTACTCAGTGAGCTTGGGTTATAAGCACACAGAGTTAATGAAAAAGGCCAGTTAATTCATTTAGATTGGCTTTTGTTTAGTAATGCGTATCACTTATACAAGGCTAACCATCAAAAATGGCATCTAAAGCGACTTCTATTGATATAGCTTACCGCGCAGGCGTGTCGCAATCGACCGTATCACGTGCGTTGAGAAACAGTCCATTGGTTAATCTAGAAACGCGTCAGCGTATTCAAGCTATTGCCAAAGAGCTTAATTATAAAGTTGATAAAAATGCCAGCAATTTACGGACACAAAACAGTCATACATTAGCTTTACTGATCTGTGAAGATCCTACCAATGACGACTCAATGATTAACCCTTTTTTTCTATCGATGCTAGGCTCCATTACGCGTGCTACTGCACGACAAGGCTATGATTTACTGGTCTCATTTCAGCAGCTTTCAAGTGATTGGCATGCAGATTACGAGGATAGTAACAAAGCCGATGGTATCATTTTATTAGGCTATGGCGATTATATGGATTACGCCCACAAGCTGGATAAATTGATAGAGAAAGAAACCCATTTCGTTATTTGGGGGGCAGAGCATAACAACAAATCTGTGTTGTCGATTGGCTGTGATAACCATCAGGGTGGAGTCATTGCCACTGAGCATTTACTCGGATTAGGCCGTAAACACATCGCATTTTTAGGTGATTCGTCCAGTCGCAGCCCTGAGTTTCGCGATCGATATTTAGGTCACCTTGATGCCTTAAAAGCGGCTGGAATTTTAATCGATAAACAGCTCCAGCATGATGCGATTAATACTGAAGGTTCTGGTTATGATGCCACCAACCAGTTATTAGACAGCGGTATAGTATTTGATGCCATTTTTACTGCCAGCGATCTTATTGCTATAGGTGCCATTCGGGCGCTGAAAAAGCGCGGAGTTTCCGTTCCAGAGCAAGTTGCTGTAGTCGGATATGACGATATCCCAGTGGCGAGTTTTGCTAATCCGGCGTTGTCCACGATTAAGCAAGATACCCAGTTTGCGGGTGAAATTCTTGTTGAAAGTGTATTGAAATTAATCCGGGGTCAAGAGGTCAGTCAGCGGTTAATCAAAACAAATTTAGTGGTGCGTAGTTCTTGCGGTGCCAATGTAGAAGACAACTAGTTTACCTATTACCCAGTAGTTATAAATGTAATCGAATGGGGTTTTAGATGATTGCTATTGATATTAATTTTTTGCTGTTAAAAGGATAAGTCGATTTATGGCAGGAGCCAGTCTATTAACCCTATTAGATGATATTGCCACCATTTTGGATGATGTGGCGGCAATGAGTAAAGTTGCTGCACGTAAAACCGCGGGGGTTCTAGGGGATGATTTAGCGTTAAATGCGCAGCAAGTATCTGGTGTCGCCTCTGAACGAGAACTGCCGGTGGTGTTCGCTGTGGCTATGGGCTCGTTGCGTAACAAAGTCATTTTAGTGCCTTTAGCAATGCTGATCAGTGCCTTTATTCCTTGGGCTATTACGCCGTTATTGATGTGTGGCGGTTTATTTTTATGCTACGAAGGCTTTGAAAAAGTTTACCATTCAATGACCCATAAGCAGACTCATTTGGTCGATGACGATACTGTCGTCGCGAAAGCACAAGCAGACATCGATGATTTAGGCGCCTATGAAAAACAAAAAATTAAAGGTGCCATTCGTACCGATTTTGTTTTATCTGCTGAAATTATCGCAATTAGCTTAGGCGTCGCAGCTCATATGGACTTAATGGCGCAATTTTTAACCTTATCGGTTATTGCTATTGTGATGACATTTGGGGTGTACGGCTTAGTGGCTGGTATTGTCAAAATAGACGATCTCGGTTTATATCTTGCTAGGCGTAAGCCAAGTGGAGTGGGGCATAAATTGGGATTAACTCTCGTGTCTGCCGCCCCTTATTTAATGAAAACTCTCACTTTTGTCGGCACTATTGCCATGTTTATGGTCGGTGGCGGTATCTTAACCCATGGTATTCATTTGGTATTTGAATGGATTGAGCATGCACAAGCCGTGGTGACTCAAATCAATGTTGTGGGTGGCTTTCTAGGATTGCTTACACCCAGTATACTCAATGCATTATTTGGCGTGGTTGCTGGTGGCGTTGTACTTTTAGCCATCAAAGGTGTGAGTAAGATAATGCCCGCTAAAAGCTAGTTTAATAGTGATAAAGCCGGCTGCAAATACTAAAAGAGCATAGTCAATGACTATGCTCTTTTTTGATCAGTGATACTAACCTCTGTTAGTGAATCACTTGAGATTAAACGGCTAAGTTGTCACTCTCACCAAGGTTTGGTTCCGCTTTTGGATTCGGGCCATATTCGTTGTCATCTTTACTGTTAAAGCACATCACGACGAGGAGAATTAATGCACCTAACAGCGGGATAAACATTAATAGTAACCACCAACCAGAATGGTCAGTATCGTGAAGACGACGGACACTCACTGCGATGCTTGGAATGACGATGGCGAGTGAATAAATAGAACTCAATAATCCAGCACCATAAAGTTCACTGTATAAGCCTACACCCATATCCAATAAGGTCAGTACAATACTAATGATCATGCTGAACAGTGCAAACATCCAGTATTCTTTACGACGTGCTCGGCCGCTAAAATCGAAATACTGTTTTAAAACCTTTAAATACCAATCCATTCGTTATTCCTTAACGTTAATGTTTTTTAATCTAGTGCATTTGTAACAAGATAGCCTTGAATTAACAAGATTTTATTTCCAAATCTATACAAAAAATAAAGCCGTTGTAAACGACAACGGCTTTATTAATCGTAAAATGGCGATGGTGTTTATCGAGCTAATTGCTGCTTAACTACTGGGTAAAAGTCCCATACTTGTTCGTCGGTCATTGAGCGAACCAGTTTAATGTACTCAGCATGAGTCCATGCCAGTGGTGTCGCAGAGTTAGTACCTTGACCCATTTTGTAGTCATAACGAGTAGCATTACCAACACCATCCCAAGCTTGTTCTGGCAACATAAGCCCTTGGTTGGCAAAAGTTTCCATGCCTTGAACATACGTATTAATTAGTGCTTGCTTGGTGTCAGCCGATAAAGTGCCATTTGCCTTTGCTAACGCTAATTCATAATGGCCACGCTCGCCAGTAAAGAATGGCCAAACTCGGCCACGTTGATCTTCGGTATTGCCTTTTTCGGCATAGCTAAGGCCAGTGACAGTATCTTCACCATAACCATCGTTACCATAACGACGATAGCCAGGGATTGTGCTGCCATCTTTAGCACTAAATTCATACTTAACTCGCAGATTGTCTGCAAGACTTTGATCATCAATCAGCATCACGCTGTTTTTAATTACTGGATCTTGTGCATCGACTACGCCATAGCGAACTAATTCTAAAAAACCACCGTCTAAAATCATCCGCTGATCTAGCCCTGGTTTTCCATTGTTATCCAGTAGTTTATCTGTAGTGTTCGGATTACCATTTGGGCTAATACGCACATAGTAAGGGGCTGATGAAGTATCGTTTGTTTGTTTACCAAGCGAGCCTGTTGTCGTCACCATAGTGCTTTCGAGCTGACGTTGTAATTTACGTGCTAAATCGGTATACACAGATGCTTGTTCATCTTTTACCAGTATAGCGATGTCACTGGCGGCAACTAAACCGGCAATGATAGCCGCAGTTGTTGATGGTGAAAATCCTGCTTGTTCTTCCCAACGTTCTTGTTGAGTGCTTGGCGGATTGATTGCAGTGTCATTCCAGCCCAGTTTTACCTTGCCACCGTTTACTAAAAAATCCGCCGCAGGTTTAAGCATGTCTTGATACCACTGACTGATCTCAGCATCGTTTAGTATGCCAGCTTGCCATAATTTCCAACCAAGCATGATAGGCATGGCAGTTTGATCCAGTTGTACGCCAACCCACTCAATTTCACCATCAACATGGGTTTTTTGTAAAAACCACCCTGGGGTACCAATAAAGCCAGGTGTTTGTTGCTGAACCTGTACCTGTTTTAAATATTCAAATGCCACTTTTGGGGTTTGGGTATCGCCCATGGCTAAAAACGCCATCGCACATTGGTAAAAATCACGTGGCCATACGGCTTTATAACCTGTACTGCCAACCGTTGCTGAAACCGTATCGCCCCAAGGGTTAGACAGGGAGGCAATCAGGGCACCCGCATGGGTTTTATCTTCTTGTGCTTTTAACACTAATGCACTGGCATAAAGAAGTTTGCCGTTATCTGTGGTGTTTGCGCTCATATTATTTAATGGCGCAAGTGACGCTAAATAGTCTTTCCAACCAAGATGGGTTTCGTCACCTAAATAAGCTTGTTTAACTGCATCGTAACCAGAATTTAATGTTGCTTGAGCGGTGGCTAAGCTGCTGGCTTTGTCTTGTCCAAAACCGATGACCAAATTAAAGCTTAGGCTGTCGTTTGCTTCCGTCAGGGTAGGGTATTGCGCAGTTAGTGCGACGTTACCGCCTTGATTAGTATCACTGGTTGTGCGGTAGTGCCAATCCAATGTTCCATTATCTTGCAAATCAACTAGGCCATCAGATGTGCCAACAAAGCCAGCACTGGCAGCAACAAAGTCAACATCGGTTTTAATTGTCATTACGGTTGAATTAGCATCGCTGGTGTGCGCAACGAGTGTTTGCCCTTCAACGCTGGTAATGTCATTCGCGCCGCTGTTATCGATATGTGGATTAACATAAAGATGTGGGGTTATGCCTGCTTCAAATGCGGTAAAAGTAACTTTCATCATTAAGCTATTTCTATCGGGATCGGTAAAAATATGCTTTTCGATTTGGTATTTACCTTGAATATCTTTATTGATAATTTTATAAGCCAAAGATAAAGGGCGGCCCGTTTCATCTGTGTCTAAATATTCAATAGTGCTAATGGTGTGGTCTTTTTCTGTATCAACAAAGCCATTACCGGTAATAATAAATTGCAGTTCTTTAAGCTGAGCGTTATGAATTAGGCCAAACATGGTTTCGGTTAACACACCTTGTGCAATCGAAAACCACACCTTACTGACAGCATTTGTCGCTTGGTCCTGGTATTGGCCATTTACATAGGGCTCATAGGATGTACCTATACCGGTTTTACCTGAAAAAGCCCAAGTGGGTTCGACACCTGGCGCACCAGGAGCAAGCTTAACGACTTCAGTGGTTGTTTCGGTTGATGCATCACTTTGATCCTCAGCAGGAGAGCATGCGCTTAACGATAAACCGAGAAAGCTAGCAGTTATCGCAGCCGCTATGGTGCTGCGATGGGTGAGAAAAGGCTTTATCATGGAATTCCCCAAAATAGTCTTAAGCAAAATTAACGTGAGTCGCTACCTGTGACAAAGACAGATAATCGTAAGAGAGTTATTTTTCTTGTTTAACGAATAACACTGCAATACCCGAAATCATCATAGATACGCCGCCTAAAATCAGTGCATAAATTGGTTCGCCATCAAAAAACGTCTTGAGTAGTAAACCTAAAATACTGGCTGCAAGTAGCTGTGGGATAACAATGAAAAAGTTAAATATGCCTAAATACACTCCCATTTTTTGAGGAGGAAGTGCGGCCGATAACATGGCGTAAGGAACTGATAGGATAGATGCCCAAGCAAAACCAACACCAATCATGGGGATCCACAATTGAGTGGGATCTTGAATAAACATAAAGCTAATTAGTCCAAGTCCACCTAAAAACATATTGATGGTGTGGGTTAATCTAATGCCAACCGCTTTGGCTAAAAATGGAATAATAATCGCGGCAATGGCGGCAAAGCCATTATAAGAAGCAAACAACATACCGACCCAATCCGCACCGTCGTTATAGGCTTGGCTGAGCACATCTGAGGTATGGTAATGATGTGACGTTACGGCAGCAGTGGTATAAATCCACATGGCAAATAAGGCGAACCAGGCGAAAAACTGCACCACAGCAAGTTGTCGCATGGCTTTGGGCATATGAAATAAGTCATCGACCACATTAAATAACATGCCAAAACTTTCACGTTGTTGGGTTGACACGGGAGCGTTTGTTGTCGTTTTCGCTAATTTACGCGCACAAAATAGTTGTAATGGGCCAAAGACAAATATACCTAAACTTAATATGTACAATTGTTTATCAAGGTCTTGGATCATAATGGCTGCAGTAAACAATGCGCCAATGACTATCCAAATAATCGCGCCAGTTTGATATTGACCGCTGGTGCGAGTATTCGCACGGGTTGCCTCATTGTCTGTGGTGTCATGTTGGTGAAACGCTGCCAGTTGTTCCGGAGAATATTCCTTGGTCGAAATAATGGTCCAGCCAACCGCGATAAATAAAATGGCCCCACCAAAATAAAATGAATAACGCACCGAGTCGGCTATTTCACCAGCAGGGGCAGTATTAGCCACATCAAACACATTGGTTAACATGTATGGCATGGCTGAAGCGACCACTGCGCCAATGCCGATAAAGAAACTTTGCATGGCGTACCCTTGGGTACGTTGGCTTTTAGGCAAATTATCACCAACAAAAGCGCGAAAGGGCTCCATGGCGATATTGATTGAGGCGTCCATGATCCACAGCATGCCCGCAGCAATCCATAATGTCGGCGAGTGCGGCATTATAAACAGTGACAAGGTAGTAAGAACGGCACCAATTAAAAAATACGGGCGACGGCGACCAAGGCTATTCCAAGTGTTGTCGCTTAAGTAGCCAATGATGGGCTGGACAATTAGGCCTGTAAGTGGGGCGGCAATCCACAGAATGGGAATGTCGTCGATAGACGCGCCTAAGGTTTGAAAAATACGACTGACATTGGCATTTTGTAGGGCAAAACCAAATTGGATCCCCAAAAAGCCAAAACACATGTTGAAAATTTGCCAAAAATTTAGCTGCGGTTGTTGGGTGACGTTTTTATGATTATGGCCAGACATGTGACATCCTTTTTGGTAAGTCGTTGTGCTTACTTCTTTTAATTCTAATCTTAATCTTATTTGTTGTTAGTCTTACTGGTTTTTGGCTACCTTTTTAGCCCAAGGGGGTTACCGCTAGTTTGTTGCTGAACGCGATGAAGATCCCGTTATTAATAGCTAAAAAAATAGCGAATACGCATCTCCCTAAGACGGGTATTCGCCAAGACCCACGCTTTATTCTTTGTCGACTTCTATTAAATCAGCAATTAATAAAGATAATGAAGGTACTTTAAAGCTGATGCTCTCTATGGACCAAGATACATCAGAAACGACCTAACCCATTTCATCCTGCAATCACAGACGAAATAGCTTGGTTTATAGTATCCCTGAGCGAGAGAATGGTACAACTGAATACATACGTATTCATGCCATTCAAGTAACCTGATACAAACACAGATGCAACATTCGTTTTAACACATCACAGTGCCTTAAAACGAATGGCAGTACCGCCGCTGGCTGCTAATGATAAATCGAGAGTATCTTTTGCAGTGACGGTTTTAGTTTCAATCACATAATCATAAGGGTTGGTTAACCAATCAGCTTTGCTACCGTCACGATATATTTGCGCTTCATAACGTTTACCTGTAGTTAAAAAGTCTAGCTTTAAGCTTAATTTACGGGGTTGTTCATCAGTTAACGCGCCTAAATACCAATCTTCAGCGCCGCGTTGTTTGCGTGTAAAAGCTACGTAATCGCCAACTTCTCCGGCAAGGGCGATACTGTTACTCCAGTCAGTCGGCACATCTTGAATAAATTGAAATGCATCTAAGCGTTGTACATAGTTACGGGGTAAATCTGCCGCCATTTGGATCGGGCTATACAGCACAACGTACAAAGCCAATTGTTTTGTTAATGTGGTTTTAACTCGATTAACTGCATCTAAACCCTCAGGGGCTAAATTAAAAATCCCCGGGGTGAAGTCCATTGGACCGGCTAGCATACGAGTATAAGGTAATATTGCCGTATGCTCAGGCGTATTGGGTGGATTACCCCATGCATTAAACTCTTGCCCACGAGCACCTTCGCGGGCGATCCAGTTTGGATAAGTACGGCGCAGGCCGGTATCTTTAATGGGTTCATGGGTGTTGATGCTAATACCACGCTTAGCCGCTTCGGTCACACTGTGCAAATATTCATTAACCATAAATTGGCCGTCGTGCCATTCGTGTCGCACAATGCCGTTTTCGTCAACCCGCTTAATATCGCCACCATCGGCCACATAACCAGTTTTTACTTGTGTCACGCCATGCTTTTGATACAAATCATAAGCATCACTCATTTGCTTACGGTAATTGGTTACCGAGCCAGAGGTTTCATGATGACCAATTAAGCGAACATGTTTACTTTGACCGTATTCAGTAATCGCATCCATATCAAAATCTGGGTACGCTTTAGTAAAACTAAACACGTCGCCATTATCGAACCAACTGCCATCCCAGCCTTCATTCCAACCTTCAACCAATACCCCATCAAAACCATATTGGGCGGCAAAGTCCATATAACGCTTGGTTTCGCTGGTGGTGGCGCCATGCTTAGGGCCGCTTCCCCAGGTGTTTTCATTTAAATGCATTCCCCACCAAATTCCGACGTATTTACCCGGTTGCACCCAAGACACATCGCCAAGCTTGTTAGGCTCGTTAAGGTTTAGAATTAAATCAGAATTTAATAAACCAGGGGCATCTTTAGCAATTTGAATGGTTCGCCAAGGTGTAGAAAATCCCGGTTGGGTTTTAACTCGTATTCCGTCTGACCACGGGGTTAAATCGGCACGTAAAATACCATCTCTACCTTGGTTTAACACCATGGCTGCATAGTCGGTTAGGGCCGCTTCATGAATACTTAAATGCAAGCCATCTGCCGTTCGAAACGTCATGGGCGTATGAGCTCTATCGATTTTATCAAGCGAGGTAGTACGGTATAAATATTCGTATCGGTTCCAACCACGTCCAGGGATCCACCAGGCGGTCGTGTGCTGCGGGTCAGGTATCGCAAATTCGGTTAATTCGTCAGTAATATCCAGCTTAGGCGTGTTAGCAAGCCCTGCTTGTTTTGGTACTAAGTAGCGAAAACCAATCCCGTCATTAAAGGCTTTAAATTCAATATCGAAATCTACCTGGCCATTACTGAGGGTCGCTACGATGCGATTGTAATGATCACGCACGTTTTCACGTTCACCCCAAGGTTGCTGCCAAGTTTGATCAACGCTGTTGTTGGTTACATTTTTTATGTTGAAATCCAGCCCTAATTCACCTAATTGCTGGAATACCAGACCTAGTTTGCTTGGGTTAACTACGGTTTTACCGTTAAATTGAACTTGGTATTCAGGACGACCATTGTCATCAGTCAAACTGATGGCAATGTGTTTATCTGGAGAGGTCACATTAACCGTTTTAGCTTGCACCATGCTAGGCATTGCCATTGCTGCCAGTGCCAGAGCACATGAAAAACTAATTATGTTGGGAGTAAAGCTTATATGAGTTGTTGAGGCAGTTGAGTCTGATGAGTTAGCGTACGTCATACGAAGTCCTTGTTTATTATTTTATTTATTCAGCAATCAATATATGACGTTTTTAGATTTTGCAGCAAAGATCTGCATACGTATTCAGGATGTCCGCTCGCAAAAGATAATCGTTTATTAGCTAACTCATTTTCGGATAAAAAGCGTTAATGTATTACCACTTGGTCGATGGCGCTGATAACTCAAAGTGATAAAGCCGCGTATGGAATCCTCAAAGGACTGTGCTGTTTCAGCTTTGGGCTGGTATTTTAATACAAGGTTAAAGGTTGAGCGGTAATGATCAATACGCTCGGCATTAAATTAAAAAGTGCGCAATAAAGCAGCTTTAAAGCAGCATCAGTGGCTTGATATCATGCCAGTAGG
>NZ_JACJER010000144.1:0-10555 GCF_014164185.1 Shewanella sp. SG44-6
GGCCACTAAATTCTACAAAGCCTAAATCGCCTTTGCGATAGCCTGTCAGAGCATCAGAAAATGCACTATTGGCTTCGCCATCATCGTCATGGGTACCAAAAAAGCCAAAACCTTTTCCCGCTTTGCCCGAATAGGTCTGATGTAACTCTTCTAACATGGTTTCAACGGCGTGAGTATTCAACAACGGTTGCGGGCGTAAACGACAACGCATTTGCCCCTGACTGTCTTGAGATATTTCGTGAATAATTGCTTGCTCAATACTAATGCCCATAAGCCTTGTTAATCCTAGTCAGTCACAGATGATAATTTTAAAAAGAATGATATCAGACCAACCGTATAAATCGAACAAGGGTTTACGATATTCCTCACATAGAGCGAATAAAACTTGAGGCGAGCGCCGGCTAAATCCGTTATTATGTGCAGCTAATTCATTCTTTATTGAAGTTTTCTGACTATGGCAATTCAATCTAAATACACAAACACTCAAGTTGAGGCACTTATCAGTGAGCTGCTTGCTGTGCTAGCAAAGCATCAAGCACCTACCGATTTAAGCCTGATGGTACTAGGTAACTGCGTGACCCATTTGCTTGACAAAAAAGTCCCAAATGAGTCTCGTCAAAAAGTAGCAGAGCAATTTGCCAAAGCTTTAACACAGTCGATTAAGTAACGACTAAATAAAATTTATCACTAATGCTAACAATCAGTTACACTGAAAAAAAGCCGTGATAATAACGTAGGAATACGAGTTAACATGATCGAGCGCAAAAAGCAGCAAATGACGCGTGATAAAGTGTCACGCTTAGTTAATTGGGGTCACTGGTTTGCCTTCTTTAATGGCATATTGGCGATGTTGATTGGCGCTCGGTATATCGGCAGTGTCGGCTATCCAGAATCCATTATTGGCTGGGCATATCTTACTATCAGTACCATTGGCCATTTTACTTTTTTGGCTTTTATCGGTTACTTAGTTTTTATCTTCCCGATTACCTTACTCCTACCTTACTCTAAAATTTTACGCGGTTTTGCTGCATTTATTGCCTCAATTGGATTATATGCCCTACTGTATGACACCATTATTTATGACGACTATGGTATTCATTTAAGTCCTTTTGCCTTTGATTTAGCTTGGCAAGACCTCAACGCGCTATTGCACAGTACCTCATACATAGTCACCCCTATCGTCATTGTGATTGTTGAACTTACCGCGGCCAATTATTTGTGGAAACGCATCGACAAAATCCAGAAAAAACAATGGGGTAATAAAGTGGTATTGTTTGTCGGAATTTGTTTCGTCAGCAGCCATTTATTTCATATTTGGGCCGATGCCACTAACATGACTGAAGTCACTCGTTTTGATGACGCTTATCCAGTGTCATACCCAGCAACAGCGCGATCGTTTATGGAAAATCACGGCATTGACAGCAGCATGCAGTCAACAGGATCACGCAACACTAAATCGCGAAAGTTAAGCTACCCCATCAATCCGATGCAATGCAGTGCTGATAGCCAACCAAATATTATGCTGATCACCATAGACAGCCTTCGAGCAGACATGGTCGATAACGTCACTATGCCGTTTTTAAGCCAATATCGAATCCAAAATCAACGTTTTACGAATCACTATGCTGGTGGTTCTGACTTTGAAACCAGTATGTTTACTCTCATGTATGGTCTACAAGGTAATTATAGTGACCGCAAAGAGTTTGACAGTACTAGCCCAATCTTAACCAACATCCTTAAGCAGCAAGGTTATCAATTAGCCATGTTTGCCCCCGAAAATGAACAATACGCTGCCAATAGCGCAATGTTTAACGGCATGACCATGCACATCAGCGAAAGTCAAAATGGCAGTGCAGATGCCGACATCAATACCATTAGCACAGTCAATCAATGGCAACAGAATCAAACACAACCTTGGTTCAGCTTAGTCAATCTGACTGCACCGAAAGACTACGATACTCCTGTTGGTTTTTTAGGCGTGCAAACCGTGAAACCGCAAATGCCATTAAAGCCAGCACAGAAAGTATTGTTTAACCAATATCGTCAGTCGCTTAACTTTATTGACCAGCAACTCGCTACGCTACTCAATAATGTCAGTGATGACACTGTGGTGCTTATTACCGGCACATACGGTCAAGTTTTCACCAGTAACGCCAGTGATGCACGCAGCGATTTATCACCCGGTAACGTTAAAGTGCCACTGATCATTCATTGGCCAAACAGCAGTGGTAATAAAGTCAATTACCGCACTAGCCATTATGGCATAGCACCAACCTTGCTAAGCCATGTCTTAGGCTGCACAAACCCAAGTACTGATTACAGCTCGGGCCGAAGCTTGCTAGAGCCTAATAATGAAACCTGGGTCTACATAGGAGATAGTCGCCGTTTTGCTATCTATCAAAAATCTGAAATTACCGTGCTGGATCGCTTCGGCAAGTACCGTATCTATGATTTGGACTACAAAAAACGCTTAGATAAAAAAATGAGTGCACCAGAACTCATCCAAGTGATGCGCGAAGGTAGAAGGCTATACAACCAATAAACCAACCAAAGTAGCATTCATTGGTGTTAGTTATGCTTAAAAAGTGCTGAAGGTAATACAATAAATATTACCTTCAGCATCTAAGTCAATATCGACCTATATCCATGAGCAACGCTTATGCAAAAGGCTATATTCTAGCCGCTTATCCAATATTCGTTATCGTAATTGGGCAGTTTATAGTCAATCGATAAATAGCGCTTAACTAACTGCTTGCACTCGTTAATTACTGTTGATAAAGTGCTTATCCGCTTAGTGAACTCAGCTGAGTTACCCCAAAGCCATTAGGCCAACTAAGTGATACTTTATCAACTAGCTTGATACTCAATATTGACTGCTAGAGTGATAAAGTACTAAAAACTCGGTATGTAGCGCAGCCCGGTAGCGCACTGTCATGGGGTGTCAGGGGTCGGAGGTTCGAATCCTCTCATACCGACCAAATCAGATGTTTTATTCCGATATATTATCGAAATTGACCTAAACAAAACCCCGTTTCAGCAACACTGAAACGGGGTTTTGTTTTTCTAGTTTGTGTTGAGCAATCCAGTTAATTCTTTTATAGCCTTTAGCCTGCGACACAGTAGACTTCGCCACATAAAAACCAAACACTAAATCACTGCCCCATAGTTCTGGCAACATTGTTAAAAACGAAATGGTCGCTATGGAGATTGATCAAATTGTTAGCTTAGTTTGAACATTATTACTTTTGTGCCAGTAATAAGCGCTGACACAGTTTGACAAAGTCTGAAGATGTAACGATACCAAGAACATTATTTTGCTCATCAACCACCGGCAAGCAACCCAGTTTATTATCAATAAAATATTGTACGACTATAGTCAGAGGTTCATCTAAGCCTAACTTTTGTACTTTCGTGTCCATAATATCGGCAATTGGAGTATATCGCTCTTTTCTGTCTAACGCTCCTTGACCATATTTATTAAGCATACTCAACACACTGGCGATCATCTTTTTGTGAGTCAACATGCCGATGAGTTGTCCATTTTGCTCAGAAATAACCGGTAAATGACGCACATTACGGCTTTGCATCAATTGGTGAGCATCTTTAAGGCTAGCTTCATGACTAATGCACACCGGATTTGGGGTCATAATGTCGCATACTTTCATGGTATTACTCCTTTACAGCTGTCATAACATAATTCACTCCGAATGAAGACTATATCGAATATAGAATGCCGCTGGTAGCAAAATAAATAGGCATAACAGTAACCTTCATATCGACATTGAGCCAGAGACTAAATAGCCTTAAGCAACTCCTCTTAAAGGACTCAATGCTTTATACAATTGATTAATTTTTATGGTATATGTCTAGCAATACCATATCCTTAGGCTAAGTGATATCCCATTTCTTTGAGCATTCCGCGGTGATCTAGAGCTCCCGCGTCCCTTTACACCTAAAAATACTTTCGTGATACTCACAAATAAGTCTTCTTGATGCCTAAGAGTAAATACCAAAGCATTATCATCAGAAGTATTCATCCGTCGTATGTCTGTTTATAAGAAAGTGAGTTATTTAATGCAATATAAAAATCAGCCACACGGATCGTTTCATAAAAGAACTGACTGCCTATAAACTCAATATCAATGCTGACTTTTACGTCATATAAGCCACGACATAAAGCTTGTGGGCCTTTTTCTGTAATTTACAAAATTGAATGGCATGAATTGAACTTTCACACACATTTTTCTGCAGCATCTGCATGACAAGGTGCGACGATTAAAAGCAGTAACATTAGTACCTGTATTGATATTCACTGCACAACGAAATAATGTCGTATTTCAACCTTCATTTTAATCCTACAAAGACCAATGTACTGAGTCATGTCCTGCTTAAATTGCTTTACAATATTGCACTGAGAAGCCGTAAAGAGATGGTTTCTAACCTTAGTTAATATTCACTATAACTGCCAATACGTTGATTATCAGCGTGACTTTCGGCATATGTACTGCAGATGATAATTCAGAATAATAAAAGATTGATAGCACCCTTTATATCAGCAGTCGTCGGCATTAAGCTTAGCTCCATTTCCACATAGTAACTTTATCACTTCAGTATGACCCTGCTGCCTGGCACGCATCACAATGGACAACCCTTTACCATCAAGAGCATTAATATCTGCCCCTTTGGCTAATAAAAACTCCATTACAGCAATATGTTGCTTATTCGCGGCATAGATCAATGCAGAAAAATGCTTATTATCATACTGATTAACCTCTGCACCATGAAAGATAAGTTGTTGCACAGTATTGAGTTGACCTTGTTCTGCCGCAGCCATTAATGGCCGAAAATTATCATTGTTTTTTCCATTAACATTGACTCGGTTATCTAACAAAAGATTAATCGATTCCAGATCATTATGCTCGATGGCAAGTAGCAAGGGGGTCATCTTACTTTCATCGCTTTCTATTTCAGTCGCGGCGCCATGAGATAATAATAAACGGACCATTGCTATATTGTGTGTTCCAATGGCATACAACAAAGGAGATGTTCCAGCATTATCTTGAGTATTAATGTCGGCTCCGTAGCTGAGCAATATCGTCACGATATTTATATCTGAACGATTTGCCGCCCAGTTCAGCGCTGTATGCCCTGTTTTATCTTTTATATTTACGCTCGCCCCTTGCTTAAGCAGAGTATTAACGACGTCGGTATGCCCACTCAACGCCGCGAGCATTAAGGCTGTACGCCCTATTCTGTCTTTTGCTCTGGCATCAGGACTTGCTCCCTCTTTAAGAAGTTTATTCACCGCTTGCACATCGCCAAAAGCGGCTGCATGAAGTAATGCTCTGCGTTGCTCGTGAGAGGGTTTTAGGGGTTTAGCATTATTATCCTGAGCATCAATCAATGACGGATTATGTTGCAAATCATTGCTTTGGTCTAATCGTTTGGGGTCAGCTTGGCTTGCTGAAGAGCGGGGTGGATTAGCATATTGTTGATGCTGAAAGTAAGCAGAACCTCCCTGTTGTCGATATTCAGGATAACCAACATTAGCACTATTTATATGCTGTTCATCTATGATTGGTGATTGTTTTAATGGGCTATCCTTAGCTTGTTCTTCTGATGTTGTTTCCTTTCCACCACGATAATTAGCTTCACCTTTACCTAGCTTAGGCATATTTTTCTGGTAATCGTGGCCCATTGCCGGTTTTTTAGCACTTTGTTTAGCTGTTGGGGTGACTGTTGTTTGAACTAATTTAGTTGACTTTATTATTACTTGTAATGGGTTCGTGCTTGTTTCAGCAGGCGTAGCTGAAGTAACAGGTGTCTCTAGTTGGGTTGGATCACGATTATCTTCAGCTGACAAAGTGATAATTGCCGAAGATAAAATAATAATCGCAATGAAGACAATTTGTATAATGCGCATCTGCTATTCCTATCCTTTCGGTCTATAAAAACGGCTAATAACAGTTTATGTTTAGCTTGTGTGAAAAGGAGAGAACAGCGCTTCCCCCCTTTGATTCACCAGTCAATCCTTAATTAAAATCTACGGATTTTGGTTATTGCAGTACCAGTATTGTTATCATTATTAAGATCGCCTTCGGCAAACACTGTCGCCGTCCAGATAATTTTCTCGTTTTTTAGGATATTGACTGGCCAGCTGAAGTTTAAAGATGTAGCAGCCCCGCCAGCTAAGTCACTAAAAGCCAAGCTAGGCAGGTGAATAACCAATCCTCTATTGGTTACGCCACTCACACTTACCTCGCCACTAACACTACTCTCTTTCAGATTGGCCACTTCGACAACCATAGCCACAGTGTCACCAAACTTAGCTTGTGCTGATGCAGCAAAGGCCGTCAATGCGACATCTACCTCAGTATTCACCACAGGTACTTCACCCTCATATTCGATGATAAGCTGCGCGTTATATAAAGCCGTCGATTTACTATCGCCTTTAATATAGACCGCAAGATCAAAGTCCGACGTCATCGGCAAACCATTGCTGGTGACAGGCGGTTCACCTGAGTCAGAAACAATTGTGACATACTCATTTGCAGTTACATCTACCCAGCCTTTACTCGTTGCGAGTGGAGAGGTTTCGCCCTCAGCCCAATCGAGTAAATTGATCACTGTTGTTGTCGGTATACCCACAGTATATTTCACGTTATCTTTGGCAAAAGGCGGCGCACTACATTCAATCAAGGGGATTTCCATTCCAGGAAGGTCTTGACCAAACTTATTAGGTTTAAGTCTCCAGCGTGGCCCAGAAACCAGCTCCCCAAGCGAAGCATCGGGCAAAGCACTACCGATGAAGTCCTGAATATTTGGATCTGGATTTGTATCATAAGACCATTCAAATGGGTCTCGATTAAGGGTGGTATAGTAGGCGTTAGAATAACCACCAACAAGATCCGATGAGAAGGCATAAGGATGATCGGAGGGTTCTGAACCAGGAGAAGCTGCAGGGTCTAGCGCTTTAGGGGAATTTTTTAGTACGGTACCGATTCCGATAAAAGACGGTTCTAAAGACCCTTCATCAGTATCAATTATGTCACTATCGCCTTCATAACAAGGAACAGTACTTTTCCAAATAGCAGTGTCACCTTCACCTTCAATTCTATAAGATGGTTTACGACCTGTTGCCGCCTCATTTTCCAAGTCTTCAGGACGAAGTTGGTCATTAGGATTATTAGTGATCCAATGATTAACCACCAACTCTGCTCGAGTAACCACAAAGTTTGCTGCTGGATCTTTCCATTCTGCTGGCAATGCCAGCTGAGCATACATGCGAATATCATTAGGCCGTTTATGTATTCCTCCCCAACCATAAAGTGGCTTACCATCATCTTTAAGCTGTATAGAATAATCAGTACTTAAGGCAATATTATCTAACATATTGGTCTTATCATTAGGGAACATCTGACAGCCAATTGGATCATTATCTGCCACACAAGGTGTTGCCTTGATCAAGCGTTCATATGCTTTCCCACCGACTAAAACTTGGACATTATCATCCAGTGGTGCATTTGCACAGTCAAACGAGAGACTGCCGTCTGGTGTTGATAAAATTGCTTGGGTACCATCTGGACTGGCAAAAAAGTATGGGATGGTTTCATAACAACTAAGGGCATGCTCCATAACGGTATAATGTTCCGTTTCACATTTTACCGAGGTGCCACCTAACCCTTGACACCAAGTACCTAATGGAGGTTTCACCTTATATTTTTCGGTGGCAGCATTAGCAACTTGAATACCGATAATCTCTCCTCCATCGAGAATATTACCAACGAATCCTTCTAGGTAGTCACCATTGCGCGCTTTGGGTTGGGCGCCAAGAAAATCTACAACGTAAAATCCAAATTCACTATCGACGGGATATAACATCACCCCCGACTTATCAAGAAATGGAAGATTATCACTAGGACAACTGATTTCTCCAATATCACAAATAATTGATGGATCTTCAGAGAAAGTCACACCATTAAGTCCCCCCAGAACATCCTTAACTGAAAAAACGTGCACTGGCGATTCATAAGCCGTAGCACTCCCTATTGAGGCAAGCAATGCTATAGAAATAGCAAGGGCAAGCGGTTTTTTATTAAAATATTTAACAAATAACATAACAACCTCCTGTAATTATTTTGGGATTAAATTAATCAACCATAACAACCTCCTATATTTTATTTTTATGTAACTAAGTTGGGGCGGTATTAAAACTCGACAAGGTTTATGCACTCTGTAAACCTTGTTCGCCAGTCGATCCAACAGTCAAAACCTTAAACAACCGGCACCGACATATAACATTTAAACCACCTTTTTATTACCAAAAAGAAACCCATTAAACATACCGTTAACCATACAAAAAATGTGGAAATATTCAAGAGGGTAAAATAGCCCTTAATCCATCAAAATGCGCTTTTTGACTTGAAAAATATTTAATTTCAATTAATTAAAAAATACGGGGTCAGATCAATAAAAAGTGATATTTTTGACTATGCTGATCAAGGAGTTGGCGTTCTCATTCTTTCGAATGACAACTACACATTTTAGCTTTTTAAATATTACGGTTATCTCAACAGAGCTTGCATTTACTCGCATCAGAATAAACGCTGTAGTTGATGTATGCAGTTCAAGCCAGATAAGAAAACCCACTCATTTAGCTGGTCCTATGGAGATATGCGGAGTCGTTGAAATACTTTGGTTTAAACCGACTAACTCAACGGTTTATCTCTTTGAAGTTAAGTGTGGTATTGCTTTGGTACAACAGCCTTGAACCCATTAAAAAACCCAGTATCAATGACGCAATACTGGGTGTTGTATAAACTCAATGCTCAAAGACTAATTTATCGCTTCGTGTAGCTCCTGATACATTAACTCACGCATCTTAAACTTCTGGATTTTACCTGTCACTGTCATGGGGTATTGATCGACAAATTTGATATAGCGCGGCACTTTGAAATAGGCAAATTTCTCAGTGAGAAAATGACGAATATCGTCTTCAGTAATATCGGCATTGGCGCGCACTTTAATCCATGCGCACACCTCCTCGCCATATTTGTCACTTTGAACGCCAAAGACGGCTGCGTCCTGCACATCTTTGTGGCTATAGAGCTTTTCTTCAATTTCACGAGGATAAATATTCTCGCCGCCGCGAATGATCATGTCTTTAATTCGGCCGACAATTTGTACGTAGCCAAGTTCATCCATTTGACCGATATCTCCTGAATGCAGCCAGCCTACACTGTCAATGGTTGCGGCAGTTTTCACCGGATCATTCCAGTAACCTTGCATAATGCAGTAACCTCGGCTGCACACTTCACCGGGTTGGCCAACAGCCACCACATCACCAAATTCATTGATGATTTTCACTTCAGTGTGCGGCAATGCACGACCAACTGTGAGCACTTGCTTTTCGATGGAAGAATCAATCTCAGTAATATGATTTAGCGGGCTGCACTCGGTTTGTCCGTAACCTATTAATACTTGTTTCATATACATTACATTTTGAACGCGGCGCATCACTTCTTCGGGGCAAGTGGCGCCCGCCATTACACCAGTGCGCAATGAACTAAGGTCAAACTCGTTAAATTGCGGATGCTCTAATTCAGCGATAAACATGGTCGGTACACCATGTAGTGCGGTACAACGCTCTTGTGCAGCCACGGTTAACGTAGTTAGCGGATCAAAAGACTCCCCCGGGTATACCGCTGCGGAGGCATTTATAATTGAACATAAACTGCCTAATACCATGCCAAAACAATGATATAGCGGCACAGGAATACACAATTTATCAGCCGGAGTAAGCTTCATCGCCTCAGCCACTAAATAAGCATTATTTAAAATATTATGATGCGATAATGTCGCGCCTTTGGGGCTGCCAGTAGTACCAGAGGTAAATTGAATATTAATCGAATCATGTGTACTAAGAGAGTCAGCAATGCTGGCCAACACATGTTGATCATCGGCGTTAACCTCCACCAGCAAATCATTAAAATTAAGCATACCAGGGGTTTTGTCTGTACCCATGCGGATAACAAATTCAAGTTTTGGCAGTGCGCGAGCGGATAAACGGCCCTGATTACTGCTCAATTCTGGCAATAACTCATTCAACATTTGTAGGTAATCGCTGGACTTAAACCTATCAGCACAAATCACGGCACGGCAACCAACATTGCTCAAGGAGTATTCCAGCTCTTCAGGTCGATAAGCGGGATTGATACACACCATAATGGCGCCAATTTTAGCGGTCGCAAATTGTGTTAAACACCACTCAATGTTGTTAGGCGACCAGATCCCTACTCTATCTCCTGCTTGAATGCCTAGCTGCAATAAACCTGTGGCGAGGGAGTCTATTTTTTCTTGATACTGGCGATAGTTCCAGCGGATATGTTGATGGTAAACAACAACAGCAAGATTATCTGGATAGATGTTAGCAATATCATCAAAATATTGACCAATGGTTTTATTGATAAGCGTTATTGAAGTATCACCATGGTATTCACTCAGAGTAAGAGGAAGTTGCGCTTGGTGTTGTTTGACCATTAAAGCCTCCGTGCAT
>NZ_JACJER010000145.1:0-10553 GCF_014164185.1 Shewanella sp. SG44-6
CGCAGTGCATTATTGCTAGTCATTAAGTCATTAAGTCATTAAGTCATTAATGACTAGCAATAATGCACTGCGAACCATTGTATTTATTGAATTTATTTTATGTAAACAGCTAATTAATAAGTTTCTAATCTTCACTAAATATGATGTCTGCATAATAAGATTCAGCTTGTTTACCACTGTTATCTGTGTCGGTCATTATCGCGATGATATCGATGTATTGATAGGCTTTACGATTAGCGGTATCACTGCCTTTATCACCAAAGGTTTCAATCAAGTCTTGGTATACATTGCGCTTTTGTGGATACCATCTGCCCTTCTGCGCTTCCTGACCTCTAATAGAGAGCATTTTAACACTTGAGCCAGCAAAAGCGTTGTCCCAAACCAAGCCCTGATCTTGATTACTCGACCAAACGTAGTTTAATGATTTGGTATTCCACACCATAAAACCACCATCAATAACCACATAAATTCGAGCAACAAAGTCGTCGCCTTTTTTACTGCGCTCATTTAACTGCAGCAGTTGCTTTTCGACGAGCCAACTCCAGTTGAGGTAAGGCGTTACCATAAGATCAATTTGGCGTTCTAACACTAATCCTGACGCGGCATTATGACTAAGTGCTTTTAGTGCCAAACGCCCTTTATACTCAACGATGGAGTAAATTGATTTACCGGAAAACACTTTAGGGTGCCACTTATCTATGCCCTTTTCACTTAATGACGTCAGATTGATAGTAGCATTCACGTTCAAACACACGATGACGCTCATCAATAATATAAACCATCGCAGCATTGCGATCTCCTATCATAACACTCAGTCACATTACGTCTAAAGCTGACAAAATATTACCATTAATAACCAATGGAGATATCCATGATAATTACTGGCTAATATGGACGTAATATTAAACATTCCGATCGGCAGGATGATTGATACCATCGCCAGTGACAATGTGACCTAACTCAAATGGATTAACACCTTCTAAACACCCAATATTAAAGCCATATTCAGTTGGGTTTGAACGTCGTTGATGATGAGTGTAAATACCGCAGAGTGAGCAAAAATAATGCTTTGCAGTATGAGTATTAAATTGATAAAGCCTCAACACATCTCGACCTTTTACCACTCGAATACCATCCAGCTTAACGGAAGCAACAATCGCCCCTTTTCTACGACAAATTGAACAATCGCATCGTCTCGGATTTTCAAGACCATTGGGTAGCGTAAGTTCAAGTTCAACAGCACCACAATGACATGTGGCTTTGTGTTTCAGTTGGATCTCGATGTTGCCAACTCGCTTTATCATAACTAGCTTCCTTTATGCAGTAAGCAGAAAATAGTGAGTCGCGCAGCTGAAGCTATAGCTCAAAGAGGCATAAATAATGCTCTACAGATACCCGTAAAGCTGTTGGTTATAGAGTCAAAAAGGCTCTGACTCTATACAGCAAACACTACTTAGTCGATTTCTGAGCGGCTAACACAGTCGCCATAGACGGCACAATCGATACAGGGTCTAAGCGCATTTGGAACCAGTTTAAGCGCCAATCTAAATGTGGCCCAGTCACTCGGCCTGTCGCGCCAATTTCAGCGACTTTATCGCCTTGCGCTACTTTGTCACCCACTTTTAAATACAGTTTACTTAAATGTAAAAATGTTGAGCTCACCCCATAGCCGTGATCAATAATCACAGTGCCACCAGAATAAAACATGTCGGGTTCAGCTAAGGTTATAACGCCGTCTGCAGGCGCAACCACTACAGTGCCTGTTGGGCGGGCAACATCGACCCCAAAATGTGGATTTCCGGGTACGTCATTGTATATTCGCTGACTACCATATACCCCTGAAATTCTGCCTGTTACAGGCCAAATAAAGGTTTGCATAAATGCATCTTGCTGACTAAATAAGTCTCTGGCTGCACGAGTCTGTTTAGCATCTTTAGCAGCCCTCGCTTGAGCGACGGGATCTGGTTTCATTATTTTCTGGCTTATGCCGGTGACCCGATCAATTTTGTAGTCTCTTGCGGCTATTTTTAACGGCTTAATTTCTGTTAATCCGTCTGGGTAGATCACTTTAAATACTTGGTCTTTTTTCGCGTCTCTATCAAACCCTATAGCAAACTGACCGTCTGGGGTGACTTTTACTGCTTGATCATTCAACAAAACCTTACTGCCGGCTGGCACAGCCCCGCGCACTAAAGCACCTTGTTCAAACTGGCCTTGAAAGGTCACAGCGGCAAACGAATTAGCCGTTAAGCCACAAAAGCTGACCACCAGCATTGCTGCAGTTGATATCAATTTTAAAATGGTATTTTTTAATAACATAATCGAAACGCATTCCTTGTTAATCGCGACAAAAAGATAAAAAAAAGGGCCACCTTAAGGCAGCCCATTAATAATACTTGATTAACCCCTTACCGCAATGGCCCCTTTGCCAATACCTTCGTAAGCAATCACTTTAAAATGACTTTTAGGCTCTTTACTGGCCAATGTCTTTGCCATGTATTCAGCAAGCATCTCAACAGTAGTGTCGTGAGGAATTAAGTCACAGCAATGCTTAGGCATTGCTAATTGAAAATCACCTTGAGGCGCAACATAATGAAAACCATAGTGTGTTTCGTCGCTGATTTTAGTCTGCTTAGACAATTCTAGGGTTTTTACCGACACTAAATCCTCTTCGGTGCCGAGGTAAATGTCATGCCAACGTTCTGCCCAATATTGGTCCCATTTGGGCTCTGCAATACCATTTTCAAATACCGTTACTGGGCTACGATGACCATGGGCAATCCGCTGACAGTTGCCGTCATGCTTGCGTAATCCGTGGCTGTAATGGTAAAACGGGGTATCGAGCACTTCGCTGCGTAATGTGAGGCTGATGCCTTGGACATTTTCCGGTAACACTTCACGTAAGGCTTTCTTCAAAAAGTCATTGACGCTTTCATAGTCAATCACTTCTGAAGGAATAAGCGCAAATGCTTGTGAAGGACAGGCTAAATGTATGTCACCTTTGTCACTGCTAAAATCCATCCAAACACGGTCGCCCTTCTGCTGCCAGCGCACTTCGCTACAAGCAGTAGGGATTAACAGGCGATGATCGGCTACATCATCAATGGTGTTTTTGATGATGCGTTTAACCTTGCCAAAATCGAGCACCATATTTTGCTCATCCAAGCCACCATCTAATAGCACATCGACAATCCAGCTTTCACCAACCATGCCTCGAACAGGACAAAGGTAAGAAAAATCGATTACAGTTAAATCTTTTACAAACAGTTGCATTAATGCTCCTAGGCAGAAAAACAGTCCACCTCAGTATAAATGTATTCCTAACGGCGCATGCCAGTGGAAGGTCTATCTTACGTGATCAGCATTTATCCGACTATCAACTCTTAGTCTAATATTCACGGGGGAATTACCACATGCTATTCGCAATGAGTCATAACCCGCCAATCGATTCAATGCCAGTAAAAGGTCACGTTGATACTCTAAATGATATCAACGACATTCTAAACAAAAGCCAAGCTATGAGCGAGTAAACATCGAAGATAAATGTAATAAATTAGTCTAATCGCAGTAATAGACCTGAATCGAGATAAAAGCTTGCGAGGGGAATCACGACACCCAAAGGAGGAGGATGTTTTAATGTAGTGAGCAATGAATTAATGCATTTACATAAAACATTAACTAGGATCTTTTTATCTCAGGTGATCACAGGTTGTTCGAGATAAACGGTTTATTTTATATACCAGAGCAGCGCAAATGTTGGATGACAGAGACCAAGCTTCTAACAGACTAATAAATTGCCACAAAATGACTCTATAAACACGTTTAGCTGATGCTTCAAGCACTATTTATAATGGTGATAACACCGAAATGGCCAACTGTGATTCAACATCGGTGAACCTAGATATTTACGCTTAATGCAGTACTAAAAGTCGTAATGTTAATGACAAAGCAGCTTACACACTCTGTAAGCTGCATTTTTGTTACTTTACTTTAATTTCATTAGGTAAATTGCTGTTACGGATCGTAGGTAAAAACTCGTTAAGATCTTGTGGTAGTCGCGGTTTGCTATACAGATATCCTTGAACCAAATCACAGCCATTAAGCCGCAAAAAATCGGCTTGTTCGACGGTTTCCACCCCTTCTGCAATAATCTGTAAATTCAGGGCATGACCCAATGCAATTACCGCCTTAGCTATGGCGGTGTTATTGGTATCATGAGGAATGTCTCGCACAAATGATTGATCGATTTTTAGCTTATCAATTGGTAACTTTTTGAGATAATTCAGAGAAGAGTAACCTGTACCAAAATCGTCGATACTCAAGGCTATTCCCATAGCACCTAATAATTTCAAATCACGAATAATTGCATCAGGATCATTCATCATACAAGATTCGGTGACCTCTAATTCCAAATGTTTCGCAGGTAATCCCGTTTCTAATAAAATAGAACGTACTTTATCGACAAAATCATTCCTTTGTAGCTGTAAGCTCGCCACATTAACGGAAATACGTTCAAATGTTTTGCCTTGTGTTAACCACTCTACCCCCTGCAAACAGGCAGTTTTTAATACCCATAAACCAATGTCCCAAATCAAACCAATCTTCTCGGCTAATGGAATAAATTCAGCAGGAGAAATTTGACCTAGAGCCGTATCGTGCCAGCGAATAAGGGCTTCAAAACCATTTGGTTTTAAATCGGATAGCTTAACCTTTGGTTGATACATTAAATAAAAATCTTCATTAACTAATGCTTGATGCAATGCCGTTTGCAGTTTTAATTGTTCTGCTGCTTGTTTGGTCATGGACTCGGTATAAAAAGCGTAATTATTTCGCCCATCCAATTTAGCACGGTGCATAGCGGAGTCAGCATTTCGTAATAAGCTGTCATGGTCATCGCCATCACTGGGGTAGATAGCAACGCCCATACTGGCAGTTAGCCTTACAGATTGAGCATTATCCAGTATAAACGGACGCTCAAACACACTGCGAATGCGATCAATTGATGAGGTGACAGAATCTGTCCCCATAATACTAGGCAGCATGATGACAAATTCATCGCCACTTAGACGGGCTAATACATCAAAATCGGATAAGGCGTAAGATAAACGTTTAGCTAACTCAACTAAAATTTCGTCGCCAATAACATGACCTAGACTGTCATTAATGTGCTTAAAAAAGTCGATATCTAAAAACACAATCGCCAGCTGCTTTTTGGCCCGATGAGAGTGATTAACCTCTTGCTCAAGCAATGACATAAATTGCATTCTGTTTGGGAGCTGTGTCAGCGGGTCAAAATAGGCTAAATTTTTTAATTTCTCTTCATTTTGTTTTTGAGCAGAAATATCGGCAAATACTGCCACATAATACTGAATGATATTTTGTTTATCTAAAACGGCACTTATAGTGATCTTTTGTGGAAATATCGCCCCATGTTTGCGACGATTCCAAATTTCACCATGCCATTTACCTTGAACAAGTAACGTATTCCACAAACGCTCAAAGAAGCTTTTTGGATGACGACCGGAATTAAGTAATCTCGGATTTTTACCTAATACCTCTTCACGACTGTAACCCGTTATATCAGTAAAGGCTTGGTTAACTTCAGTAATATTTCCATCACTGTTGGTTATCACTACACCTTCTACAGCATTTTGAAACACACTCGCGGCTAGAATAAGTTGTTCTTCAGCCTCTTTGTGCTTGGCAATATTACGGGTCATTCCAATAACCCCAGTCAATTTGCCTTGAGCATTACTAATTGGGGCTTTAATGGTTTCGAGCCAGACTTTATTAAAGTTGACGTCGACTTCTTCACATTCAGACACCACTACGGAAGCTCCGCTATTGATGGCTAATTTATCGCTCTCAATAAATTCATTTGCAGTGCGTTGATCAAATAAATCAAAGTCGGTCTTCCCCAGAATTTGATCTTTTGATTTTCGCCAAGCTCTCTCAACACTTTTATTACATGAAACATATTGCCCATTGGTGTCTTTTACCCAAATATGCTCTTCAAAAGCATCAATAAAGGATTGTAAATCAACATCAAGAGACACTGGCTTACTCGCATGAGAATCGATCGTTAATGAGCTTATATAATAGCGGATTGCATTACTTAACATATCGGCTATGCGTATTTGCATAGCCGATAAGGCTTGACTTAATACCTCTTCAGACGGCGGCTTCTCTTGAGTGCTAAAGCTTATCACGCCAATAATAGTGCCTTGGGCTGAACGAATAAGTTTGTGGTAGACACACGAGTGCTGATCGAGGGTGGTGACATTATGCGTGAGGGTCGCTTTGAGATGTTGTAATACACTAGACTCATGCTGTTGCTGGGTATTTTTATCAATATTTTGACTTGTGCAAATAACATCAATACTCAGTTCAATATTGGCCTGATAAAAAATGATAGCAAGACGAAACTCGGCAGAAATATCGTTTATTTCTAGCTGCCATTCTCTTAATTGCGCTTGAGAAATAGCTTTTTTCAGCATATCAATTTCCTGAATAGTGTTGGTTGACTCATGTTCTTATAAGCATATTTGTATCCATTAAGAGTATGCTTATCGACATTATTTGCAATATTATTGCGAGATCAGATCATATCTGAAACTATCCTATTGGGTGTGATAAAACAACAATATGTCATCGATTAGAGTGATTAATGCAATAACCCACTACAAGTAACCGATTAAAGCTCCCAATTCAATCATTCCTAATGCATATAAAACAAAAAAGGAGCCCAAAGGCTCCCTTTCTATTTTACCGACATAAACCCGATAATTTTCTGAATATTAGCTATTTTTCAGTGCCGCAATACGTTTTTCTAATGGAGGGTGGCTCATCATTAGCTCAGCCATTGAACGTTTACCGTTAATCCCAAAAGCCGACATTTGAGCTGGCATAGCACCAGATTCAGGACCTTGGCGTAAACGCTCTAACGCAGCAATCATTTTGCCTTTACCTGCTAATCGCGCCGCCCCTTCATCGGCCTTAAACTCACGAATACGTGAGAAGTAAGCCACAATCATTGAAGCTAAAATGCCAAACAACATATCAAGCACAAATACCACAGCCATATAAGCAAACATGCCTAGGCCTTCACCTTCTTCATCATTGCTAGAAACAAAATTGTTAATAATGCCAGCTACAACACGTGCAGCAAAAATAACAAAGGTGTTCACGACGCCTTGGATTAAGGTTAAAGTCACCATATCGCCGTTTGCCACATGGCTGACTTCATGTGCAAGTACGCCTTCAATTTCATCTTGAGTCATGCCATAAAGCAAACCTGAACTCACTGCGACTAAGGCATTGTTTTTACTTGGGCCTGTAGCAAAGGCGTTCATTTCAGGTGACTGGTATATAGCAACTTCAGGCATCTTAATACCAGACTTTTCAGCTTGGCGTGCAACTGTTTCAACTAACCAACGCTCCATATTATCACGAGGATGGGTGATGACTTCGCAACCCATGGTTTTCTTGGCCATCCATTTTGAAATGGCTAAACTGATAAACGAACCACCAAAACCAAAAATGGCAGCAAATACTAACAGTCCACCCATTGTTGAGGTATTAACCCCAAGAATAGACATTACAATTGAAGCAACCAGTAATATGGCAAAGTTGGTTGCGATCAACAAAAATATACGCTTCATTTAAGCTCCTGTATGGCAAAAGTGCCGATTTTTCATTGTTACTAAAGACATAATATGTCCAAAAAATTTAAATTCAAGCTTAGTTGTATTAAAAAAAATTTATACTCTTTTATGAGCTGACAAAACAGTGACTTGAAATTCAAGCGAGCTGAGTCTAGGGAGGTTTGATTAATTGAAACTGAAAAATAACCGCCAGAAACAAACTCAGTGTCGACAATGGTTAATCTTTGTTAAACTGTCGAAAACAATGAACAAAAAGGACTTTTTATGACCATTAATGCGTTAATGCTGAGTGCTTCACGCGTCGGTGACTCTGCTTATTTAACTCATGCTGTCGAGCTTATTCGTCCATTAACCCAACCTGGGCAACAGTGGCTATTTATTCCCTATGCGGGAGTCAGTGTTAGCTACGATGAATATTTGACAAAAGTACAGACTGCACTTGAACCACTGTCAATAACCATTAATAGCATTCATCAATTTGCCGACCCAAAACAAGCAATTCAAGATGCGGCCGGAATTTTGGTTGGCGGTGGTAATACATTTCAATTACTTAACGAATTATATCGTTACGACTTAGTCCATTTAATCCGTGAACAAGTACAAAGTGGTATGCCGTACATTGGCTGGAGTGCTGGCTCAAACATTACTGGAGCCAGCATTCGTACCACCAATGATATGCCAATTGTTGAACCACCATCATTTACCGCCTTAGGTATACTGCCGTTTCAATTAAATCCGCATTACACTAATTACCAGCTGCCGGGTCATAATGGTGAAACGCGCGCGCAACGCTTGTTAGAATTTACCTTAGTTGATCCTTTAACGCCGGTTATCGGAATCCAAGAAGGCAGCGCCCTATGGCGTCAAGATGAAACATTACGGTTAATTGGCAATGAAGTAGCTTACTTATTCCATGGTAAGCAACAAGAAGTAGAGATAGCGGCTAATAGCGATTTATCTGATTACTTATAATTGAGCTATCTGTACAGATACTTATCGATAACTTACTAAAATCCACTAAACCTAAACCATTGAGCTTTATCTATAAGCTCAATGGCAGTTAATGTTGAGTGATTGGCCATTAAAAGTTACTGGCGACTGTTTGCTGATTAATACTTAGTATGAACAGTTACTAGTTACTCAGTATCATACTGATTTCGTTCACTAGGTATGTCGGTTAAGTATTCAACAAATTCGACTTCAAACCCGTTCGGGTCTATAAAGTAACGGCTTTTATAAAAAGGGTCATGACCACCGATGATCGCCACCTCAAAACCGACCAAGGCCAATCTTGCCACTAATGCATCAATATTATCGACTACATAGGCAAAGTGTGCCAAACCTAATGCATTACTTTTGAGATCGCGAGCTTTCCCTGTCCCCGAATCATTTAACGACAAATAATGATAATCATCACCAAAATGTAGCCATTTTCTTGGTGTACCATGCCAAATAGCTTCGCCACCACCACGCACTCGCCAATGCGGAAATGCGGCTTTATAAAATACTAATGACTCGTCTAAGTCATTCACTACTAAATTTAAATGTTCTAATCGCATCTCTTATCTCCTTATTAATAATTCAACACAGCTTAATACCTCAAGTTAACTTGAGGTAAAGGATTATTTTTGCCAAAATGATAAAAAATAGTTGGAATAATAATGGAAGCAGAATTAAGTGTTGGCCAAGTTGCAAAGCGTTGTGGGATCAATGTGTCCGCTATCCACTTTTATGAACAAAAGGGCTTAATCAGTAGTTGGCGAAATCAAGGCAATCAACGTCGTTATGCACGAGACGTTATTAGGCGAATATCGCTCATTAAAGCGGCGCAGCAATTAGGGATATCACTGGATGAAATACACCTTGCTTTCGCGAGTCTACCCAGTGGAAGAACAGCGACTAAAGAAGATTGGACTGATTTATCGAATGCTTGGAAACAATCACTAACCCAAAGGATTATTAAGATGCAAAAATTAAAAGACTTATTAGAAGGTTGTATTGGTTGTGGTTGTTTATCGATGAAAAACTGTCCACTGTATAATCCTGATGATTTGCTCGCTAAACAAGGGCCAGGACCGGTGCTATTAAACAACCAAGACACAGAATAACGATTAGACTAATAAATTTTGAACACAAAAAAGCCTAGTGTAAAAAACTAGGCGTAAGCAATAAGCTAAAAATGGGGGAGTGAGATAACACTAAAGGTTGTGAATATGGCTTAAATATTAGATTACACTTAAGCCACATATACACCAAGCTAACAATAAAGGTTTAGCCGAGCGTGTTTGTTGCGACAATATCAATTTTACGTGGTTTCATCGCTTCTGGAATTTCACGAATCAAATCGATATTGAGTAAACCGTGTTCTAAGTCCGCGCCAATCACTCGCACATGATCAGCTAGTTGGAAAGTGCGTTCAAAGCCTCGTTCAGCAATGCCTTGATGTAAATATTTTCGTTCGTCACTTTTAGCAGTCTTATTGCCTTTAACTAACAATTTTTCGCCTTCGCTCATGATATCTAATTCAGGCATAGAAAAACCTGCAACAGCCATAGTGATCCGATAACGGTTTTCACCTAAAAGCTCAATATTATAAGGAGGATAACCAGTGTTAGCATTATTGGCTGCTGCATGTTCAGCAAGTTGCGCTAAACGATCAAAACCAATCGCACTTCGATAAAGAGGAGTTAAATCTGGAGAAATATTAAAATTACGCATGTTCATACCCTTGTCTAAAGCAATATGTAAAGATGACCACTATTTATGTTAGTGGTGTTACGAGTTTACAGTCCTTCCGGCACTGTGTTAGCAAGTTTACTGAAACCTCAATCGAGCATTTCGTTAATCGTTCCTGCTACATAATTATATATATGGATGACTGAAAATATA
>NZ_JACJER010000146.1:0-10332 GCF_014164185.1 Shewanella sp. SG44-6
CGCTCAAGCGACGCTTGAGCGGTTTTTTTATCAATAAAGGTTAGTTAGCGATTAACGCTTTAAACCTTCATTCAGTAGAGGACGCATAATTTTGACTATCTGAGTGGTTACTTTTGGGCTACCTGCCACAATGTTACCTGAAGTCATATAGTTATGTGCACCCGTAAAGTCGGTCACTGTACCGCCGGCTTCACGACAAATTAAGTCGCCTGCTGCGATATCCCATGGTTTTAAACCTATTTCGAAGAAACCATCTAAACGGCCTGCTGCAACGTAAGCTAAATCTAATGCCGCTGAACCGCCACGACGAACATCGGCACACAATGAAAATACTTCGCCTAAAATGGCCATGTAGCTTTCAGTGTGTTGACGAGCTTTAAATGGAAAACCTGTGCCAATCATAGTGTTGCTTAAATCATTGACGTTAGTTACTCGCATGCGGAAGTCGTTAACCTTAGCGCCTTTGCCGCGAACAGCTGAAAATAATTCTTCACGAACAGGATCGTAAACAACGGCAACTTCAATTTTGCCTTTGTACTGAAGAGCGATAGACACCGCAAAATGAGGAATACCACGAACGAAGTTGTTAGTGCCATCCAAAGGATCAACTATCCAAATGTAGTCTTTATCAGTACCACGGTTTTCACCGTTTTCTTCACCAATAATGGTGTGGTCTGGATAAGATTTACGAATTTGATAAGTAATAGTTGCTTCTGCTTCCTTGTCTACACTAGTCACAAAATCATTAATACCTTTACTGCTTACCTCAACACGGTCAAGTTCAGTATAGGCGCGCATAATAGTTTGGCCAGCAGCGCGTGCAGCGCGTGTGGCAATAGTCAGCATCGGATGCATTGCAATCCCCTGGATGTTAAAGAACGAGTAAAATAGCGCCCGCATTATACTTAATTTAGCCGTTATATCAAATGCAGATTTTCATATAACGTAATTTTTAACGATTGTGTTAATATACGGGCAATATTTTTTGCTAAAAGAAAGTGCTACATGCTCAGTAATATTCGTGTTGTTTTAGTTGGTACCTCACACCCTGGTAATATTGGCTCTACAGCTAGAGCGATGAAAACCATGGGCTTATCAAATTTATATCTCGCCGAGCCAAGAGCTGAGCCTGATGGGCAATCGATAGCGCTTGCTGCAGGTGCATCTGATATTCTAAAAAATCTAACTCGTGTTGATTCATTAGAAGAGGCCATTGCCGATTGTAGTTTAGTGATAGCAACGAGTGCTCGTAGTCGTACTCTTGATTGGCCAATGCTTGACCCTCGAGAAGCGGGTTTAAAGTTAACTCAAGAAAGCCTAAATGGTCCGGTTGCTATTGTCTTTGGTCGTGAAAATCATGGCCTGAGTAATGAAGAATTACAGCAATGTACTTATCATGTGGCGATTCCGGCAAACCCAGAATACAGCTCGCTAAACTTGGCTCAAGCAGTACAAATTATTTGTTATGAAACTCGCGTCGCGCATTTAGCGCAAACAGCAACGCCAGTTGTCACAGAAGAATACCCATTAACATCTGAACTTGAACGCTTTTTTGTTCATTTAGAGTCGACCTTGTCTAAAACTGGTTTTGTGATTAAAAATCATCCTGGACAAGTCATGACTAAATTGCGTCGTTTATACACTCGTGCCCGTATTGAAGCACCTGAGATGAATATTCTTCGTGGCATTTTGACTTCCATTGATAAGAAAATGGATAAACAAGATTAAGTAGTAAAGGAACACACCATGGCCATCATCGCTAGGTTAAAAGAAGACATCGAATCGATTTATCATCGTGATCCTGCTGCAAACAGTACCATAGAGATAATATTTAATTACCCGGGTATGCATGCTATTTGGATCCACCGTATTAGTCATAAACTGTGGCTAGTGAACTGGCGTTTTACGGCCCGTTGTTTATCGACATTTTCTCGCTGGCTCACCGGTGTTGAAATTCATCCAGGTGCGACGATTGGCCGACGTTTCTTTATTGACCACGGTATGGGCGTTGTAATAGGTGAAACTGCCGAAATTGGTGATGATTGCACGCTGTATCATAGTGTTACTTTGGGCGGAACAACCTGGCAGCCAGGTAAACGTCATCCCACTTTAGGCAATAATGTGGTGATTGGGGCTGGGGCCAAAGTACTTGGACCTATCACAATGCACGATGGTGCACGTGTTGGCTCTAATTCTGTGGTGGTTAAGGATGTCGCCAGCGATCACACTGTGGTGGGCATTCCTGGGCGTGTGGTGTCTTCGCCGACCAACCAGTCAAAAGAAAAAACTGAACGTCGCACTGAGATGGCTAAAAAGTATGGCTTTGATGCGTACGCTGTGTCACCAGATAATCCTGATCCTGTGGCTAATGCCATAGGGCAAATGCTTGATCACATGCATTTAATGGACTCGAAAGTACAAGAACTGTGTAATGCCATTCAGCAAATGGGTGGTGAAGTTTGTACTAAAAAGTTGCCAGAGTTAAATGTGGATGCATTTGATGAGGCATCACGAGAAGCCGCGACCATTCGTAAACAAGACATTGATAAGTTCGACCCGAGTATTTAAAATTCAATAAGTCATTGTCGATTCAAGTCAAATAATCAGTTAATAATGCGATTAATTGCCTTGTCGGCATTGAATCTTACAAGATAAAAAGGTTAAATACCCGCGGCGAAATTGGGATCGTTTATAGTCAAACAACATCATAATACTTGAGTGATTTAGTAGGATTAATACTTGACTAAATTACTCGGGTATGTTGAAATTACTGCATACTTTTTGGGAGCAGTACAAGTTATGAAACTTACATCAAAAGGTCGCTATGCAGTGACAGCTATGCTGGATGTTGCGATTCACTCTGCTACTGGTCCTGTGCCTTTAGCTGATATTTCTGAAAGACAAGGAATTTCTTTGTCTTATCTTGAACAACTCTTCGCTAAGTTACGTAAACATGGTTTAGTGTCGAGTGTCCGCGGACCCGGTGGTGGTTACCGTTTAGGTTTAGAAGCCGTAGATATCTCAGTTGGCATGGTCGTGCATGCTGTTGACGAATCTGTAGACGCCACCCGTTGTCAAGGAAAAGGTAACTGCCAAAGTGGTACTCGTTGCCTAACCCATTCTTTATGGGGTGACTTAAGTAAACAAATTTCAGATTTTTTAGATGGTATTTCTCTTGCGGGTTTGATGCAAAAGCGAGATGTAAGATTTATTTCGTTAAAGCAAGATGAGATACAAAAGGAACATAGAGTGAGTCTATAACTCAACTATGTTGATTGATATATCATTATTATTTGTACGTTGTATGTAGCCTCATCTGAGACTGCTGAGTACGGAGTGTATTATGAAGCTTCCTATCTATTTAGATTATGCCGCAACAACGCCTGTAGACAAGCGTGTTGCTGAAAAAATGATGCAACACATGACGATGGACGGCGTATTTGGTAATCCAGCATCGCGTTCACACCGTTATGGTTGGCAAGCTGAAGAGGCGGTTGATATCGCCCGTAATCAAGTTGCTGATTTAATCAACGCTGATCACCGTGAGATTGTATTTACCTCAGGTGCGACAGAATCAAGTAACCTTGCGATTAAAGGTATTGCCCATTTTTATCATAAAAAGGGCAAGCACATCATTACCAGCAAAACTGAACATAAAGCTACGTTAGACACGTGCCGTCAGTTAGAGCGTGAAGGTTACGAAGTCACTTATATGGTTCCTGATGATAATGGCATCATCCCAATGGAACGCTTAGAAGCGGCGATGCGCGATGACACTATTTTAGTCAGCATTATGCACGTGAACAACGAAATTGGTGTGATTCACGATATCGATGCCATTGGTGAGTTATGCCGCGCAAAGGGTATCTTCTTCCATATGGATGCTGCCCAAAGTGCGGGTAAATTACCGATTGATGTGCAAACCACTAAAGTTGATTTGATTTCGATTTCTGGCCATAAAATGTATGGACCAAAAGGTATCGGCGCATTATATGTTCGCCGTAAGCCACGTATTCGTCTTGAATCGCAAATGCACGGTGGTGGACACGAGCGCGGAATGCGCAGTGGCACATTAGCAACTCATCAAATCGTTGGTTTAGGTGAAGCTGCTGTGATTGCCAAACAAGACATGGCTGCTGATAGCGAGCGTATTACTCGCCTTCGCGATAAGTTATGGAACGGTATTAAACACATAGAAGAAACCTATATCAATGGTGATATGGAACAACGCTACAGTGGTATTTTTAACGTGAGCTTCAACTTTGTTGAAGGTGAATCGTTAATGATGGCCTTAAAAGACTTAGCGGTTTCTTCTGGTTCAGCCTGTACTTCAGCAAGTTTAGAGCCAAGCTACGTATTACGTGCATTGGGTTTAAATGATGAAATGGCACACAGCTCAATTCGTTTCTCAATCGGCCGTTTTACTACCGATGAAGAAATTGACCATGCTATCAAAACGATAACTGAATCTATCGATAAGTTACGCGAAATGTCTCCATTATGGGAGATGTTCAAAGATGGTATCGATTTGGATCAAGTTCAATGGGCACATCACTAATTTAGATGGTTAAATAAGTGTAATACCATTATTCGTAAACTGATAACGACACAGATTTTGGAGCAGTATCATGGCTTATAGCGAAAAAGTAATCGATCATTATGAAAACCCACGTAACGTAGGTTCATTTGATAAGAACGACCCATCAATTGTTACCGGTATGGTTGGTGCACCAGCATGTGGTGATGTAATGAAGTTGCAACTTAAAATTAATGCTGATGGCATTATTGAAGATGCAAAATTCAAGACTTATGGTTGCGGCAGCGCAATTGCATCAAGCTCATTAGTGACTGAATGGGTTAAAGGCAAGAGTGTTGATGAAGCAGCGACCATTAAAAATGCTGACATTGCTGAAGAACTAGCACTACCGCCAGTTAAAATTCATTGCTCTATTTTGGCTGAAGACGCCATTAAAGCAGCAATTGAAGAGTATAAAAGCAGACAAGCTAAGTAATACCTGGAGTTAAGATGGCTATTTCAATGACCCCCGCTGCGGCTGATCGAGTAAGATCGTTTCTTGCTAATCGCGGGAAAGGCCTCGGCTTGCGCCTTGGGTTGAGAACATCAGGTTGTTCAGGTATGGCATACGTCATTGAGTTCGTTGATGATCTCAATGACGATGATGAGCTTTATAACATCGATGGTGTGAATATCATCATCGATGCCAAAAGCTTCATTTATTTGCAAGGTATTGAACTTGATTTTGTCAAAGAAGGCCTAAACGAAGGTTTTCAGTTCAATAATCCTAACGCAAAGGGTGAATGTGGTTGCGGTGAAAGTTTCACTGTTTAACCATTATTCACCTGTTAAGTCGTTTTATATCAAACAGTAAGCATGATATCTGCCCATGAATTATTTCGATCTGTTTAATGTTGCACCTGCCTTTGATATCGATACCGCCTTACTTGCAGAGCGCTACCGCGAACTGCAACGGGCGGTCCATCCCGATAAATTCGCGAATGATACCGAGCAAAAAAAGCTGCTATCTGTTCAGCGTACTGCACAAGTTAACGACGGCTATCAAACGTTAAAAAATCCCTTACGCCGTGCTGAACATATGTTGAGCCTGCGTGGTATTGAATTAAGCCACGAAACCACTACGCTCAAAGATGGTACATTTTTGATGCAACAAATGGAGTGGCGTGAAGCGCTTGAAGATATAACTCATAGCAGTGATCCGCAGTCTTCAATTGATGAGCTGTATGATTCATTTGCACAGTTTGAGTCGGTATTATCGGTTAAATTAGCGACGTTATTAGCCAGTGATGATAATGCAGATGCATTATTAGCGGCTGATCAAATTCGTAAGCTAAAATTTATGGCAAAATTGCAAGATGAGCTAGCTCGTATTGAAGATAGCTTGCTCGACTAAATTACCTTAAATTCTGAACCTTATTTATGATTAGCTTGGCTAATCGATAACACAACAAGTTGGAACACTATGGCACTGTTGCAAATTGCAGAACCTGGCCAAAGCGCCGCACCGCACCAGCATCGTCTTGCGGTTGGAATAGATCTTGGTACCACCAACTCACTTGTTGCTGCGGTAAGAAGTGCTCAAGCATTGA
Organism: Shewanella sp. SG44-6; assembly: GCF_014164185.1. Taxonomy (NCBI): domain Bacteria; kingdom Pseudomonadati; phylum Pseudomonadota; class Gammaproteobacteria; order Alteromonadales; family Shewanellaceae; genus Shewanella; species Shewanella sp. SG44-6. Next base: position 6,127 of record NZ_JACJER010000146.1, read on the forward strand.
CTTTGCCTGATGAGCAAGGACGTCATTCTTTGCCTTCTGTGGTGCATTATGGTGATACCAATGTACTCGTTGGCTACGAAGCTCAACAACAATCAGCATTAGATCCACAAAATACTATCGTTTCGGTTAAGCGTTTTATGGGACGAAGCCTTACTGATATTCAGTCTGGCGTTCATCGATTACCCTACGCTTTACACGCGAGTGAAAACGGCTTGCCGGTGTTTACTACGCCTATTGGGCAAGTTAATCCTATTCAAGTGTCTGCCGAAATTTTAAAACCTTTAATTGCCCGAGCGGAAACTACGTTAGGTGGCGAGTTAGAAGGCGTGGTCATTACCGTACCTGCGTATTTTGATGATGCACAACGTCAAGGTACTAAAGACGCTGCAGAATTATTAGGCGTTAAAGTATTACGCTTACTTAACGAACCTACTGCTGCTGCTATTGCCTATGGACTTGATTCGAAGCAAGAAGGCGTGATTGCCATTTACGATTTAGGTGGCGGTACTTTTGATATCTCTGTTCTGCGTTTGAATCGTGGTGTATTTGAAGTGTTAGCCACAGGCGGTGATTCTGCTTTGGGTGGTGATGACTTTGATCATTTACTTGTTAGCCATTTGCAAACAACGTGGAACATCACTGAGCCGAATAATCAGTTAGCACGTCAGTTACAGATTGAGGCTCGCCGGGTCAAAGAAGCATTAACTGAAAATGACAGCGTTGAAGCCTCTGTTGTCATTGGCGACCAAACCGTCAGCTGTAGTGTCGATAAAAATCTATTTAATGAACTCATTGGCGCATTGGTGAAAAAAACCATTGGTAGCTGTCGTCGCACTTTACGTGATGCAGGTGTGAGCGTGGATGAGGTGATTGAAACTGTCATGGTCGGTGGTTCAACTCGAGTTCCTTTAGTTCGTGAACAAGTTGAAATATTCTTCAAAAAAACACCGTTGACTTCAATTGACCCTGATCGCGTTGTTGCCATTGGTGCGGCTATTCAAGCCGATATTCTCGTTGGCAATAAACCCGATTCAGACTTATTACTGTTAGATGTGATCCCATTATCGCTCGGTGTTGAAACCATGGGTGGCTTGGTTGAAAAAGTGGTTACGCGTAATACCACTATTCCAGTTGCACGGGCACAAGAGTTTACCACTTTTAAAGATGGTCAAACTGCGATGGCATTTCATGTGGTTCAGGGGGAACGAGAGCTGGTTGACGATTGTCGTTCTTTGGCGCGCTTTACACTACACGGTATTCCGCCGCTCGCCGCTGGAGCTGCTCATATTCGAGTGACATTCCAAGTCGATGCTGATGGTCTGCTCAGTGTTACTGCGATGGAAAAGTCCACTGGAGTTAAGACATCGATTCAAGTTAAACCTTCATTTGGTTTATCCGATACTGAAATCGCCACCATGCTAAAAGATTCGATGAAGTATGCTAAAGAAGACATTACTCGTCGTATGCTAGCAGAGCAAAAAGTTGAAGCCGCGCGGGTGATAGAATCCCTTAACGCAGCCTTGGCTAAAGATGCTGCACTGCTGGATGAGCATGAACGTCAACAGTTAGTGGTAGCGATCGCAGAACTTGATGCCGCCGCGCAACAAGACGATATTGATGCTATTGAAAAAGCAATTGCAAATCTCGACGATAAGACTCAAGATTTTGCGTCAAGACGTATGGATAATTCTATTAGAGCGGCGCTTAAAGGGCAGTCGGTCGACAACATATAGGTGAAATGATGCCACAGTTAGTATTTTTACCCCATCAAGAACTTTGTCCAGACGGCGCAGTACTTGAAGCTGAAGTAGGCGAGACGATTTTAAACGTTGCATTGCGTAACGGTATTCATATTGAACATGCCTGTGAAAAGTCTTGTGCTTGTACTACTTGCCATGTAGTTGTACGCGAAGGATTTGATCAACTCGAAGAAAGTGATGAGCTAGAAGATGACATGCTCGATAAAGCATGGGGCTTAGAACCTGAAAGCCGTCTATCTTGCCAAGCTAAAGTGGTTGATTGCGATATGATCATCGATATCCCTAAATACACAGTGAACATGGTGAGCGAAGGCTAGCCTTTACTGGTAGATTAACCCATCAAAATCGTTATTCATTGTGGGTAATTGGTCACAAAAAAAGAGTCAATCTATTAGGATTGGCTCTTTTTTTATCTATGGATATAGCAGTCATTGATTTTAAATATACTCAGCGTATGATGCCGGAAAATTTCTCTTTTGGAGCACTCTGTGCGCATTGCAATACTGTCTCAAGGCCCGCAATTATATTCTACTAAACGCTTAGTTGAAGCTGCATTAGCCCGGGGACATGAGGTCAAGGTTATCAACCCGTTAAAGTGTTATATGAATATTAATATGACCAAGCCTAGCATTCATATGGCGGGCAAAGATTTAGGCCATTTTGATGCGGTTATTCCACGGATTGGCGCTTCAGTAACCTTTTATGGTTCCGCTGTATTACGCCAATTTGAAATGATGGGTGTGTATGCGGTTAATGGCTCCATTGGGATTGCACGTTCACGGGATAAATTGCGTTCAATGCAGCTGTTGTCGCGGCAGGGGATTGGCTTACCTATCACCGGTTTTGCCAATAAACCGAGCGACATCCCTGATTTGATTGATATGGTGGGCGGAGCACCTTTGGTGGTTAAACTACTGGAAGGGACTCAGGGTATTGGCGTGGTATTAGCGGAGACTCGCAAAGCGGCTGAGAGCGTGCTAGAAGCCTTTATGGGCTTAAAGGCTAACATAATGGTACAAGAATATATTGCTGAAGCCAAAGGCGCAGATATTCGCTGTTTCGTGTTGGGTGATAAAGTGATAGCAGCGATGAAGCGCCAAGCAAAGCCGGGTGAGTTTCGATCTAACTTGCACCGTGGTGGCAGTGCAACTTTGGTTAAGTTAACCCCAGAAGAACGTTCTGTTGCACTTCGTGCCGCCAAAACAATGGGGTTGAATATTGCTGGCGTTGATTTACTGCGCTCAAATCATGGTCCTGTGGTGATGGAAGTCAATTCATCTCCTGGTTTAGAAGGCATTGAGAAAGCGACACAAAAAGACGTTGCTGACGCCATCATTAGCTTCATGGAAAAAAGTATTAATAAAACGGTTAAGGCTGCAGAGTAAGATGAATGTTTGCTCATGGAGCATAAATTGCGCCATGTTAATATAAATGACGCAATTAAGTGATGAAATATCACTGCTTAAGCGGATATGGCTAGGAATATACCCTGAAATTACGTATAATCCGCGCGAATTTTTTAAACTTGCTCACATTAAGGAAGCTCGTTATGTCGATCGAACGCACATTCTCTATCATCAAGCCAGATGCAGTTGCTAACAACCACATTGGCGCTATTTACAACCGTTTTGAATCAGCTGGTCTTAAGATCATCGCTTCTAAAATGGTTCACCTATCTAAAGAACAAGCTGAAGGTTTCTACGCTGAGCATAGCGCACGTCCTTTCTTTGGCGCTTTAGTGTCTTTCATGACATCTGGTCCAGTTATGGTTCAAGTGTTAGAAGGCGAAAACGCTGTTCTAGCTAACCGTGAAATCATGGGTGCAACTAACCCAGCTGAAGCTGCTCGTGGCACGCTTCGTGGTGATTACGCTGCAAGCATCGACGAAAACGCAGTTCACGGTTCTGATGCTCTTGAATCAGCAGCTCGTGAAATTGCTTACTTCTTCAGCGCTGATGAAGTGTGCCCACGCACTCGTTAATTATTGCTGTAAGTTGATTAAAAGGAGCTTCGGCTCCTTTTTTTTGTTCGTTTCCTCAATACCTCCTCTATTCATGTCTACTCTGCGATTTATAAAGCAGCCAGTCACATCAGAAACGCTACATTTATGTAACATTCCACTTTCGGTGCGTGATGTGAATTGACAGTCTGCTATGTTCGAAACTCTCCAACTTTAATGAGTCATAATTGGGTTAAATATAATAAATCTTGATTTTTTTAGGGCTAATTAGCAGAGCATATGTCGGTTTATATTAGGTTTTTTGAATGGAATTCAGCTAATAAAATAGGAGGAGAGTTAGTTTTTGAATAAATAATCAATAATATTGAAATGTCATTCTGATGATTTTTAGGGCAATTATTAAATTTTTTTGTAAATATTAAAAATTAATTTTTGATGCATTTCATGATCAATTGTTATTTATTTGTTGCCTGTGTTTTAAGTTTG